>DASRKU010000355.1:0-8749 GCA_035648815.1 Verrucomicrobiia bacterium
GGCGTGCGATTGGGCGATGTGAACTTCCAAACCATGGAAAGCCGTCTATGTCCCGGGCTTTATTTCGCGGGAGAATTGCTCGATATCGACGGCGTCACCGGCGGATATAATTTCCAGGCCGCCTGGACCACCGGCTGGCTGGCTGGCATGGGCATGGCGGGCAATCCTGGCAGATGAAGACCCTCACCCCGACCCTCTCCCGTCCGACGGGAGAGGGAGAAGACGTTGACGCGTTCGTTGCAGATCCGGGCGATGGAATTTTCCCAAGCGTCGGGACCGTCTCCCTCTACCATCTGATGGGAGAGGGCTGTTCGCTCTATAAAATATCGGTTATTGATTCCGCGACGATCCGAAATCCGGGAGCGGACCTGGTGGTTTGGCCCGGCCGCTGGCCGCATATCATGGCCATGGCGCAGAGCAGCGCGCCATTCCCCGGCAGATATGCCGGAAGATTCTCCCGCTGATAGTTATGCCCGTTTGGCAAATACCGGTTCTTCACTGAATCAATCAGCAGCGCATTGATGGCAAGGTCCGGCCGGCCGATTCGCGCGGCGCACATGGCGGTATTGCCGAAGTCCCATCCCCACGCGCGGTCCCATTGCCACATCTCCAATACCCGTTGAAGCGACCGTTCCATCGTCGGCATATCCACGCCATCGCCTGGCAGCATCCCAAGCGCGCCCGCAAGCGCGGGATGTTCCCAATTCCATTTCGTATAAGTGTTGTCCAGGCCTTCCTGCAATAAATACAGGCCGTTGGCTTGCGGCAGCGGGGCGAGCGAGTTCAAAACCTGGTCCCAAACCGCATGCCGCTTCAAGCCAAGCCGTCGGCGCCACTCCTGCCCCACCCGCAGACCGAATCGCCAATACGCCAGCTCGAAGCTCGGATTCATCGCGGTCTCCGCATCTGTGTTTTCCGAGACCGTCTTCAGCGGCGGCCCCAGAACAAATTGATTGCGGCCTTTGACCAGCACGGCGAACGAAGCCATGAATTCCGCGGTTTCAAAAACAATTTCGCGGAAGCGCTCCAGGGTTTTCTTCGACGGCTCGTGCCGATAACACAGTTCCGCGTAGTAAATCGGGTGCGGCTGTTGCCAGATCAACAAAGGCCCGATCGGTGAAGGCGAATCATGGCCGTCGGGGCCGATCATTTTCGGCCAGCGCGCGCCGTGATAACCCTGTCGCCGTGCGGTCTCGCGCGCGACTGGCAGAATGCGCTCGTAAATCGCCAGGCTCCTCTCAAACCGCGAAAAGCGGTTCCAGGCGGCAAAATGGACGCTATGCCACCAGTGCATTTCCAGGTGAAACTTCCCATGCCACGAATTGAACAGAAGCCCGGTCTCGGCCGACGGCAGTGACCCCGAGCAATGAACCGCCGTGTTGTAGAGCGAGAGCACGGTCCGCCTCTCCAATTCCCCTGCCCTGGCATCAGCGCTGCCACCCAGGTCCACTGCGCCGCCTTCTTCCCAATACCGTTCCCAACCACGTCGGCTCGAGGATTCGGTTTGGCCAAATGACGGCAAGGATCCGGAAAACGATTTTGGCGCAAACAGACACACAAATTCCAATGCGTTTCCAGAGGTCTTGCCCAGAACAAATTTATGCGCGTCGCGCTGGGAAAGAGCGCCGTCGCTCCATCCAAGCGTCGCGCAATACTCCGTCTCGTCGAGTTTCCGGCTGAATTGCGCGTGATTCCTTCCGGTGTGAGAAACAATCGTTGTGTGCCGCGGCGTCGCGCCCCAATCTGCCATGCTCATTTCGGGCGACGCGTAAGGAAAGGCCAGCAACACGTGCAGCCTTTCCTGACGAAGCAACGGCGACTCAATGCGCGCGGCGACCAGGTCCAGCTTGGCATGACAGCAGGTTTGAACCCGGACCGGGTAGCCTTCGAATTCAAAACGGCTTGTCAGCATTCCAGTCCACAAATCCAAAACCTGCCCGCAGTTTTTCAGGTCAGCAGGCGTCACGCGTGCCCCGCCGTCTCGTTTTAGCTCCAACCCGATCCGTCCCAGGTGCAGCCGATGCGGATTCTGTCGAAGCCAATCGAATAACGTTTCCTGCCCTGCCCGCTCCGTGGCATAGCCAACCTTGCGCCCGTAAGTGTCATAGTCGCGATATCGAAAGTCTTCGCGCCGGATGTCCGCAGGCGCGGGCGTTGTGTGCCAGCTCCAATGCGCGGTGGTGCACAATGGAAAGGTTCTCTCGCATTCCGCAGTGAAAGTTTGCAGCCCGGTAACATCTGCGGTGAAGGCAAACTCGCCGTTGCCGACCGTGAGCGCGGAAAAGGGGTCAAAATGGCTGACTGCCGGATTGTGTCGCCGCACCAGGGCCTGACGATCGATTCGGGATGTTCCGAATCCGAACGTGGGCGCAGCCGCCAGCGTCAGCCCGGTGACCCCTGCGGCCTTGATGAATTTGCGGCGCGTGATTTCGATGAGTCATTGGTATGCAATGCGGGTTTCAGATGAAAGTGCGAAATGTGAAGCGTGAACGAGGAGTTCTCAAACGAGCCACTCGGGCACCCTCTCCCATCGGATGGGAGAGGGATGGGGTGAGGGCAATGAGCCATTTGCGAAAGCGATCTCCAACCCAAAGAGTTACCAGAGCCCTCGCGTTCCTCAACGCGCATTTTATTTAGATCGCCGCGCTCTCACGAGACGCGGCCACGGAGTTCGACTTCAAGGCGCTGATTTGAGAAGTTCCTTTAGGTCCAGCGGTTCGGTCACCATTGCCAGCCCGCCGTCGGGCGTGTGTGGCCATTGTTCCCGCGGGCGATCCCAATAAAGCTCCACTCCATTCCCATCGGGATCGCGCAGGTAAAGGGCTTCGCTCACGCCATGATCGGACGCTCCTTCGAGCAGAATGTTTGCCTGGATCAGCCGGCGCAAGGCGTCGGCTAATTCCGCGCGCGTGGGATAAAGAATCGCCACGTGATACAGCCCCGTTGCCCCCGGCGGCGGCGGCGAACCGCCGGAACTTTCCCACGTGTTCAGTCCAATATGATGATGATAACCCCCGGCGGACAGGAAGGCTGCCTGTTTCCCGTATCGCTGCGTCACTTCAAACCCAAGAACATCCCGATAAAACGCCAGAGCCCGGTCCAGGTCGGCGACCTTTAAATGCACGTGTCCAATCCCCACCTTGGGGTGCAGCGGGCGAAAAGGGGTGGAGGCTTTCATCAACGTTCCTGAGGCGCACTGCGCGCCTCCGGCTGCGCGCAGCGCAGCCCTACCGGGGACCGTAAGCCCCGGGTTGGTAAGTCGCCTGCTTCGGCCACCCCAGCAGCTTCTGGATTTCCGCCGGCAAGGGCACGCCGGCGGCACGCTTGAACACCGTGTTCGGCGCGTAATTCTTCATCTCCGGACTGTCGAAAACCGAACCGTAATAATCCCTGAGATACAGGCTGTGCGCCTCATATTCCGGATGCAATTTGCGCAGTTCCTCCAGGCTGTTGAACTCCGCCACGCAGTTCTCGCCTTCCACCGGCCCATACACGAGCAGAGGCTGGCCGCTCGTATCGGGCGCTCGGACATACACATTGTCATCGAGCTGCACAACCGGCGATTTGGTGAGCTTGCCGCACAGCACCCTGGTTTGTTCGAACCGCAGCAGCGGTTTGCCGAAACCCTGTTCCGCCACCAGGAGGTTCCCGACGAAGCTGTGACCGTCGCGATCTTCCACAGCGGGCCCGGTGCTCGGATGCCAGCCGAAGTGATCCCCCACCACGCTGCGCTCCGTGCGCTCAAACGAGGCAACGGTATTGACCAGGGTATTGTGATATACCTGTGCGTTCGTGCTGTTCAGGATCCGCACGCCCTTATCGCAATTCACGAACACGTTCCCGGCGCAAATGACGCCCTTGGAAATCTCGAAGAAAAAGCCGTCCATACAACCCTCAACCCAATTGTCGACGAACACGCCGTCGACATTGCCGACGTCATACCAGATCCCGTTCGATTCCGGTTGATCGATAACGACATTATCGCGACAAACGACGCGGCGGGTCTGGTTGAAAATCTTCACCGCCGACGGGTAGTAACCCGTGATATGCTCCACGTTATTCCGGGCAAAAACGTTTCGTTCCAGCAAACAATCCGACGATGCGATGATGTAAATGCCTTCCGTGCTGGTGTCGCTGATCCTGCAATTGCGAAAGACCATTTTATCACCGCGGAAATAGCCGGCCACGCGCGAGCACTGGGAAATCGTCACGTTTTCGAAAGTGGATCCGACGACGTCCTTGCCGAAGGTGGACGGGTCTGCCAGGCCTTCGGGCTCTTTACCTTCGATTTCCAGCGCGCGATACGCGTACTGGGTGAACGTGACGCCGCGAATGATCGGACCTTTGCCGTCGGATTTCTTCCCATGCACGTCAGCGATCGTGCGGAGGAGCGCGCTGTCAAAAGCGGTGATCTCGATCACATGATTGGCGGGATTGAATCCGAGAAACACGTTGGTGTGTTCGTAATCGATAAAAAAGTTGGTCGAATTGAGTTCGCCTTCCCAGGCTGCGGATTGCAGCATCCGGCCGTCCACGAAGACCATATCGTTGTTGAACCGATGGAGTGGAGTTCTCATTCCTTCCCGTTCCCGCCGCCACCAATCCGCGGGCTTTTGAGGAAACAGCGTGGTCCAGGACGCGCGCCATACATTGTCGCGCAGAGGCTCCCACTGGGTGGCCACCCGCGTGCCTTTGATGACCGGATGTTCGTCCATGTACGGCTGGAGCGTGATCCCCTGGTTGAATTTCAAACCACCGATCCGGTATGTCCCGCCGCGCAGGATAATGGCGTCGCTGGTCACAACCCGCGCGACAGCCGATTCGAGAGTCGTGGGATCGTCCAAGGTCTTGCCTGACGCGTCAGCTTTGGCATCTGGCGAAACGTAATAGACATGCGCCGCGCCGCTGGGGACGGAATAGGTTTGCTGGACCGGCCCATGCGGCCCGCTGGAAGGTTGGCCCGCTGCGGGCGTGATCGCCCAACCCAGCAGAGACAACAGGAAGATGGATTTCAGACAAGGAGCCGGGCGCGAGTCCGGAAGGGCTTGGGCATTTTTCATGTAAGCCCGCCCAGCTTACGAAACCAAAGCAAAGCGTAAACAGAAAACACTCTGCCTTCCTTTATTGGCTGCTGGCTGCCGCCCCCCCCCGCGCGCAGCACAGCCCTGCCGGGGGAAAAGGAGTTTTTTGAAAAAGCGAGACCGTCTTCGCTGCTCAAGCGCTTCGCTGCCCCGGAAGAAGTCGCGGCCATGGTCGCGTTCGTCTGCAGCCCTCTGGCTTCAGCCACCAACGGAGCCGCGCTGCGGGTCGACGGCGGCGGCGGGAAATCCCCCTTCTAGTTTTTGCGCCTCTTTGCGGCAAATCCTCTTTCTTCCGGCCTTGCTCCGTGAACTCGGTGGTCTCAGTGGCTAAAAATGAAGAGCTACAGACTGCTCCGTTCTTGCGTTCACGGAGAAACAATGAGCCGGTAGAATTTCCGGGGTGAAGAAAGGAATGTGTGACTGTCCTGGAAAACGGTGCTGTTGCTCGTTGCAACAAAGGAACTGCCCAGGTTGATCCAGTCAGGCTGCAGAAGATTTGTTTTGTATTGCGCCTGATACACCAAGCCGGCGGCAGTGATCCAGGAAAGTTGAACGCTGTCCCCCGCCCTTTCGCAACCCGTGATTCGCGGCAACGGGATTGGAGTCAGCCGGACATCGTCGAGGCCAAAATAAGCCGGATCATTCTCGGCCTGGATCTCAAGCGTCGACTGGATATCGGCGGCGCTGACCAGGAACTGCAGGTTCGTCCATGAGAACGAAGCAGGGTTCAAGATGCTGAATAGAACATTTGTGATTCCTGAGGTCATCCAGCTCAACTGAAACTGCTGGACGGTTCCGCTCGTCGGATTGTCCAGCCACAGCGACAGCAGATAATACTGGCCGGGAACCGTGGCGAAAGTTTGGGAGAGCGACGCCAACTGGATGTCGCCCAGAAATGCCCCGTACGTTCCCGAGTGAATAACCGAAAAACCTGACGACGCACTCTCGACAGCGTTGTAGATGTTGCCCGAGAAGGTGGTATTGCCAACCAGGGTCCACCCGGTGAAATCGCCGGTTTCGAAACCTCCATTCACAAGAATGGACTGCCCTACTGTCAAGGTGATCGGGAACGTAATCGCGCCGCCGTTTTGATTGGTGACCAGCAGCGCTGAATTGTAAATCCCCGGTGCCAGCGAATTGGCCGCAGTGGCAAGGCTAACGCCAATCCCGGCGACGGCATCCGCGAGAAGCGTCCCGGCAGTGGAAGAAACGTTCACCCATTGCGAGGTGTTGGCGATCGACCACGCCAGCTCCGCCGCCCCGGAGTTGGTCAGAGTAAACGTCTGAGTGTCCGGACTGAACGGTCCACCGACAGGACCGCTGGAGGTCAATTCGGCTGCAAAAAGTATCTCCAAGGCGTTTGTCACGCCGGAAATGGAATTTATCAGCGCTTGTCCCGCCGGAGTTCCCCAGCCTGTACACAGGTCGTAGCCGGTGGCGGCATAGAATTCATTTGGGCTGTTGCCTGATGTGTTGTTGCCGGACGTGACGTCGCGAAAATTCGAAGCGAACTCCGGGCCTTTGCCGATGCTGTAAATGGAAGGATTGATGAATCCGACCGGTGATTTGCCGGCGGAGAGGGCCTGCTGGTTTGCAAGGGCCGTGAAGGCAGCCCAGAGGGGCGCAGCGCAGCTTGTTCCGCCCACCGTTTGGTTCGCGCCATTGTCCGCAGTAACATATACGTTGTCGCCAGTAAGGGCCACGTCAGGACTATTGCGTTGCGTCGTTGAGCCACCATTGGCAGCCATGCTAATGCCGGATTGCCAGCTTGGAATGGAATAGAAGGAACTGATTCCGCCGCTGCTGCCAACGTAACTGCCGTTGTGCAATCCCCAGTTCCACACTGTTTCCGAGGACCACGCCCCGCCCGGCCCCGCCGTGACCAAAATGGTTCCACCCACGACCGTAATGTAGGGACTGCTTGAAGGCGCATTAGCCAGCAATGGGTTGTCGACCCCGTTTGCGGAGCTCGATCCGGTCGTGAAGGCATCGCTGTCTCCCGATGCGGTGAAGAAGGACTGCCCTTGGACGGCCATTTGCTTGAAGATGTTGTCGGTCGTGGCGCTCGGCCCTCCGCCCCAACCCCACGAACAACTGAGCTGCTTCACCTGGCTGCTCGCGGCCATTTGATTTAAAACATCATTGGGTATACCGGAAGGTCCCGCCTCAAAGACGAGAACTTGCGAAAGACCCGGCGCCATGGCGATCGCCATTTCGATGTCGAGCGCAACCTCCGTGTTGCCACTGTTCGGACCTGTGGTCGGCACGCCGTTGTAGCCGTCAACGAGCACGGTTGAAACTGGAACGTCCGGCAGGCGCGCTTGTGTTTTGTATGCCGAGATGTCGGCCGGATAAAAGCCGTCGAACTCCAGGAGCCCAACTTCCTGCCCGATGCCCGTCAAAGCCACATCCGGGACGTAGGCCATTCGGAAATCATTCCCCATATACGAGCCAGTCGGGCTGGATCCAGTCTGGAGAGTCAGATTTGCCTGGCTGGAACGAGAGCCCCTGACAAGCCTGGGACGGGGCAGCGTGTAGTTGTTCAAGCCGCTGATGTCGGCAATTGGAATGTCCACTCCGACGGTTGGTTCAGTATCTGGCGTATAGAAATCCCGGCCCTCGGAAGGGTGGGCGTACGAAATCATTTTGATGTGGAAGGCGTGCTCGATCTTGTCGACCTGCCCTTGAACGTCGACAAGCAGGCGATTGCGGTGCGTTGCCGTCACCTGGAGGCCATTCGTGCGGGCGAACTCAAGGACTTTTTGATAATCTTCCACGCTCGGAGCATATCGCTCCGTGAATTGGTCCGGCGTGAGGTATTTGTGGTAATTCGGACTGGCGGGGTCGTACACTTGCGTCAGGAAATCGTCCAGGTCTGGTTCATTTTTCAAGGGAAGCCCGATTGCCAGGCGCAACTGGTTTGTTGCGGGCACCTCGCCATGGAATTTCAGGCCAGCGGGCAAATTGGGAAGGTGACCGTGTAATATTTTCATTCCAGCCTGCGTTGCGGCTGTTGAGTCGATTTGCAGGAGGGTGCACAACCCGAAGACGGCAATGAGCAAGATAGCGTGCTTCATTGGTTTAGCCTCTAAATTTTTAGATTCTTTTCGGATATCAGACTTGCACGGACAATTCAGGGCACAATCTACATCATATCAGAACCGCAGCCTAATTGTCTCGCGCATTTGAGCAGGATTTCGTGTCGAGTGTTCAGTCGAAATTTTGGACCATGCAGGTAACGACAAAGAAGAAGATAAAGCCACGGAGAACACCGAGTCACAGAGAAAACCCTAAAGAAAGAACAGTTGCCGCAAAGATGCACAAAAGGCGCAAGAATTCTCGATCCTGTAGAAGACGACGTGAGGAGTCTCCATTCTGTCCTTCATATAATTTTCGTGTAGTCCGTGTGTTTCGTGGTCACACCATTTCGTGGCCTTCTCCAGGGAAGTTTGAGTCTCGTCACCTCGACTTCTACAATAGGGATGAGCTTACGCGGCTCTCTTGCCGGGTAAAGTCAGCCGCGTTCTCACGAAACGCGGCCACACGGAGTGGGTTGGCAGAATTGATTCCTGTCCCTCGACCCTCGACTCTCGACTCTCGACCATCGACCAACTTAATGCTTTTCCGGCGGGTCGAAGCGATAGCCGATCTGGCGGATTGTGTGGATG
>DASRKU010000356.1:0-3710 GCA_035648815.1 Verrucomicrobiia bacterium
TTCAGAAGCGTGCTTGTCCCAGTCGCGGGCCAGGTCGGCCAAAGTTCCCCGGCTGGCAATCAGCGTTGGATCCAGCCCCAGGGCTGCGGCGTGCGCATCGCGTTTTTTCTGCAATTCCTCAAAGCGCCGCCGCTCCGCATCGGCAGGCCGATGATTGGTGCGGACGGGGAGGCGTGGATGATCCGCGGCGGACAGGGCGATGCCTTTGGCGATCGCGTGGTTCAGCCCTGCGCGGCGTCGTTCCGAAAAGTGCCTGGGCAGAAAAGGTTCAATGGGATGTTCAACGATCGCCTCGGCGGCGATGCGGACCAGGGCCTCATGGCTGAGGACAAAATAGGGAGGACGATTGGAGTGGATGGCTTCCGATTCGCGCCAATGCCACAACTCGCGCAGAACGGCCAGCGCGGGACGCCCCAGCAAATGGGAACCCTTGATCCTCCACACCATTTCCATGTCCACCACCCGCGGTTGCGTGCTCTCCTCGATCAGCCGCGCGCACGCCTCGGCGTGCCATGCCAGCCGGCCTTTGCTCTCGAGTTCCGGCTTCAACTTCTCCTGCAATGGTCTCAGGTAGTGAGTGTCGTTGCGCGCATACTGCTCCATTCTCTCGGTCAACGGGCGCATGGCCCAGTTTGCCTTCTGCGGCCCTTTCTCCAGTTTCACACCCAGATGTTTTAAAACCAATGTGCCGAGGCCAAACTCGCGGTCACCCAAAAAACGCGCCGCCAGCATCGTGTCAAAAATCGAGCTGGGCACAAAACTCTGGTGCTTCAGCAGCAGCCGGACATCATAGTCCGCCCCGTGCATGATGAGCTCATGACCGGACAGCGCCTCCAGCAATGGACCCAAATTGAGTCCCGCAAGCGAATCCACCAGCCGGTCACCCGATGCCGTGCTGATTTGAATCAGGCAAACCTTTTCGGGATATGCATGAAGACTGTCCGCCTCGGTGTCCACGGCGATCCACGTCGCATCCCGCAACACCGGAACAAACGCCTGCAGATTCTCTTGCGTGTCAATCACAAGCCCAATATAGGTTCCCGACACCTCGCGTGCCAAGCATCGCGTGTCCACCCCATTCCAAGCCGTCTGTCATCAATGCATGTCATGAATTATTGTTGTTGACCAGGTCGGCCTTCTTTTGCTCTAACCAAGAGCGATGCGGAAGGTGTGCAATCCTATGTCGCATCCATCAACTCGTATTTTTGGCGCCCGTTCCTTTAATACCTATGAAACTGAATATGCCAGCAGCCGCAGCCGTCTTGATCGGCCTCGTGTGCGCCTCCACATTGACCGTTGCCGGGCAGGCCGCCGATACCCAGGCCGGTGCGAAACCTATGGACACCAACAGCAGCGCCCCAAACACCTCGACCCGCCCCCTGTACCTGGACCCCACTCAACCGGTCGACAAGCGAGTCGCTGACCTGCTCCCCCGGCTGACCGTCGAGGAAAAAATCGATTACATCGGAGGCACCAACGGCTTTTACATCGGCGCGATCGAACGCCTGCAACTGCCCGCGATCAAAATGTCCGACGGACCCATGGGCAGCCGCAATGACGGCCCAACCACGTGCTACCCCGCCGGCATCGGCCTGGCCGCCACCTGGGACCGCGAGATGGCCACGAAAATCGGCGTGGCGCTGGGGCGCGATTGCCGCTCGCGTGGTGTGCACATCCTGCTCGCTCCCGCCGTGAACATTTACCGGTCCCCGCTTTGTGGCCGCAATTTCGAGTACATGGGCGAGGATCCTTTTCTGGCAGGCCAAATGGTTGCGCCCTTGATCAGTGGCATTCAATCCCAGGAAGTCCTCGCCACCGTCAAACATTATGCCTGCAATAACCAGGAATGGGACCGGCACAACATCAGTTCGGAGCTCGATGAGCGCACCCTGCACGAGATTTATCTGCCCGCATTCAAAGCCGCCGTGCAACAGGGCAAAGCCGGCTGCGTCATGACCGCCTACAACCTCGTCAACGGAGTGCATTGTTCCCAGGACGATTACCTGATCAACCAGGTGCTGAAAGACCGCTGGGGTTTCAACGGATTCGTCATGTCGGACTGGACTTCCACCTACGATGGCGTCGCTTGCGCAAACGGAGGATTGGACCTGGAAATGCCCAGCGCCCGGATGATGAACAGCACCAACCTGCTCCCCGCGCTCCAGGACGGACGAGTCAAGCAATCGGTCATCGACGACAAAGTGCGCCGGATTCTGCGCACCATCATTGCCGCCGGCTTTTTGGATCGTCCGCAATTGCGGTCTGACATATCCCGCGACGACGCCGAGAACGACCGCGTCGCCCTCGAAGGCGCCCGGGAAGGCATCGTGCTGCTGAAAAACAAAACCCGCGCACTCCCGATCGATCGTCATTCGATCAAAACAATCGCCGTCGTTGGCCCCAACGCGGACCCGGCGGTCTATTGCGGCGGTGGCAGCGCCTTCACACGTGTGTTCAAATCGGTCAGCATTCTGGAAGGTGTCCGTCAGCTCGCCGGCGAATCGGTCAAGGTCCTCTACAGCACCAATGCCGACGACGCTGTTGAATTGGCCCGTCAGGCCGACGCCGCCATCGTTTGCGTCGGGTTCAACCAGCGCCCGACCGGCCTGGAAAACGATCGACGCGCACGGCTCACCGAAAGCGAAGGCCGTGACCGGCCCTTTGAATTGCCGGCCGGCCAGACAAATCTCATCCGGGCAGTGTCCGCGGCAAACCCGCGCACCATTGTCGTCATCAACGCGGGCGGCGCGGTCGATATGACCACCTGGCTGGAAGGCGCCAAAAGCGTGCTGCAAGCCTGGTACTCAGGCCAGGAAAGCGGCCGGGCTGTGGCCGAAATCCTCTTCGGTGACGTGAATCCTTCGGGAAAACTGCCGGCAACATTTGAAAAACGCTGGGAAGACAATCCCACGTCCCCGTACTACCACCTTCGCGAAAATCACAAGAGCCCTTACACCGAAGGCATTTTTGTCGGATACCGGGGCTATGACGAAAAGAATATCGACCCGCAGTTCTGCTTCGGCCATGGGCTCAGCTACACCGAGTTCCAATATGGAAAAGCCGCAGTGTCCCCCGGTCGGATCACGGCCGATGCTCGCGCCAACGTGAGCGTGGAAGTCCGCAATACCGGAAAACGCGCCGGGGCCGAAATCGTTCAGCTTTACATTCACCCGGTTAGAAGCAGCGTCCCTCAGCCCCCGAAACAACTGCGCGGGTTCCAACGCGTGAGCCTGAAACCGGGCGAAAAGAAGACCGTGACCATTCCCTTGACCGCCGACCAGATATCATTTTACGACGTAAAGACCCACCAATTCGTCGTAGAACCCGGCGAATTTGAAATCATGGTCGGGAGTTCCTCTCGCGATATCCGATCGCACGGGAAACTGGAAGTGATCGCAGCCAGGTAAACTGTGCCCGGATTGCCGGGCTTTTCAGTTTTATCGGGCTGATCGCTATTTTCTGATTGGCTATTTGCCTCCGGGCTGCTTCATTACTAGTGCCTTTTGCGCATATGGTGGAATTGGCAGACACGCTACTTTGAGGTGGTAGTGCCGCAAGGCGTGCAGGTTCAAGTCCTGCTATGCGCACCAGTCTTCGCTCGCAGTGAGTCTCGTCGGTGCATTTGTGCAAAAGGCGTATTAAGCCGGAACAAGCCGGAACAGGGCGGAAATCAAGCACTTACGAATGTGCAAATGTCATCAATTCAAACG
>DASRKU010000357.1:0-5004 GCA_035648815.1 Verrucomicrobiia bacterium
CACGAAGAGAGCCCGGACCAGATTCAGCCTTCGCGCAGTCATGGTGTGAAGATCGTGCCCGGCACGAATCCCAATCGCAATGAAATCTCCAAATCAAATTTCCACCAGAAAAATCTCCCAGCCGCTCACTTTCGAAGCAAGACGCACTCGAACAGGATTGGAATTGCTGGGGCGTGCAGCGCTCGGATCTACGGTCACCAGCGCACGGCCCGTCTCATGGTCCAATGTAACCTTGCGCGCACCTAGCGGCCCCAGTGAGTTCGAAATGAAATGCTCAATTGAATTGGACCAACGAATAATATCAACGAACTCACCCGAGAGTTGCTTGACAATGGCCTTGACGCGATCTCCTCGATGGCCGACGCACGAGCCAACGGGATCAATGATTGGATCCTGCGCATAAACGACAACCATGCTCAGAACACCTGGTTCCCTTGCAATTGTTTTAATCTCCACAACCCCACTCTGGATTTCCGGGACATGTTGAAAGAATGTTTTGCGAACTTCTTCGCGGGGATCTTGGGGTGTATCCATGAATTGATGTGTTTCTTCGCTCATACAAAGTCAGCGGGTGAATATGCACTTAGTCATCCCTGATCTCTTTTGAATACGCGGCGAGTGAATCTTTAACTGACTTTTGCATCTCCTCGCTGAACTCCGCCAAATCCTTCTTCCTTAGCATCCCTACGCCCACCATGCTGAGCACGAAAAGCCACATCTTTGAGCGGGAGTGACCGTCAAGGCACTGCCGAAGCACCTTTGCTTGCTTCTGCATTTCCTCCATTGCAGTCCAAAATCGATCGGTCTCGGTCTTGCCTGGGTCAGTAAGTATGGCTGAGATGCGCGCGTTTTGCTCGGCAAGGTAACGCTCGCGCAAGTTCGGCACCATGGCGCTGAACTTTTTCCAATCTGATTCGTTATGAGCCATCCTGAATCTGAGTGTAACCGCGGATTTCGCGGATGACACGGATAAAGAATTCGTTTCGACCCCCAACATCCGCGCCCATCCGCGCAATCCGCGGTAAAAAAAATTTCTGGTCTCGCGCCATTCCCGAGGTTCGTTGGGTCGCCCGCTACATGGACAAAACTCTGATTCACATGGACAATGCTCCAATCCCGGTGTTTTATGCTTGAAGCGCCTCCGCGCGACCGAGCAAGAATAAACTACCGATGAAACTGGGCCTCGGCTTGTATCGTCATATGCTGACGCGCGACAATTTCCTGTTTGCGCGCCAGGCCGGCGCGACGCATATCGTCGCGCACCTGGTTGATTATTTCGGAAACAAAGCCAGGGGCGCCTCCGACAATCAACCCACAGGCATGGATAATGGCTGGGGTCCGGCCGGCGATCCCGATGCGCTCTGGACTCTCGAGGAATTAAAGGCGCTCCGCAAAGCCATCGAAGCGGAAGGATTGAAACTGGAGGCCATCGAGAATTTCGATCCCGCCCATTGGCACGATGTGCTCCTGGACGGACCGAGGCGCTCGAAGCAGATTGAGAATGTCAAAACCCTGGTGCGTCGCCTCGGCAAGGCTGGCATCCCCATTATGGGCTACAACTTTAGTCTCGCGGGAGTGTGCGGGCGCACGACCGGACCCTACGCGCGCGGCGAGGCTCCATCGGTCGGGATGGAAGGCCCCTTCGACGCCCCGATGCGAAAGGGAATGGTCTGGAACATGGTTTACGACTCGAAAGCCGCGGCGATTCCCGAGCCGGCGGTGTCCGTGGAGGAGCTGTGGCGTCGCTTCGGCGCGTTCCTCGATGAAGTCGTGCCTGTGGCCGAGGAGGCCGGCGTCCAACTCGCGTTGCATCCCGACGATCCACCCATGCCTTCCATGAGAGGCCAGCCGCGGCTGGTGTACCAGCCTGGCCTTTACCAGCGCGTGATCGACCTCAAACCCAGCCCGTCAAACATGCTCGAATTTTGCGTCGGCACCCTTGCGGAAATGAGCGAAGGGAATATTTATGAGACTGTGGAGCGATACAGCCGGCAACAGAAACTCGCCTATGTCCACTTCCGTAATATCCGGGGCAAGGTCCCCCGCTACCGGGAAACTTTTATCGATGACGGCGACGTGGATATGATTCGCGTGTTGCAAATATTGAAACACAATGGTTATCATGGAGTCCTGATCCCGGATCATACACCACAAATGTCCTGCGGTGCGCCCTGGCATGCGGGCATGGCCTATGCCATGGGTTACGTGCGCGCGGCGCTGCAATGGATGGACCGGCAAACCGCATCGCAATGATAATATGAGACCCGAACAATGGGAAATATTCAAGAAGGCCGCCCGGCTCGAGAAGCTCGACAAGATCCCGATGGCACTCATCATCGATAGCCCGTGGATCCCGGGTTATCTCGGCTTGAAGCACATGGACTATTACCTGGATCCGGAACTCTGGTTTCAATCCAACCTGAAGATCCACCGGGAATTTGAGGACATCATTTTTGTGCCGTCGTGGTGGATGGAGTTCGGGATGGCGGCCGAGCCCTCGGCGCTGGGGGCGAAAATCAAATTCTGGAAGGACAACACGCCCAGCGAATACCATACGCTGTACCACATCGAGGACATTGAAAAATTTCCCGAATACGAAGTGGAAAACGACGCGTTCATGGGGCTCACCCTGCATCGCATCCGCAGCCAGCGGCAACGCATTCTCGACACGGGCGAGATCCTACCGCTGATCACCTCGCGCGGACCGCTCTGCACCGCCGGGTTCGTGCGCAACACCACTGACTTCATGATCGACATCGTCGAGAAGCCCGAATGGGCGCATCGCCTGATCGACCTCTGCACGCGGCTGATCATTGATTGGCTCAAGGCCCAGCACAAGGCCATGGGCGATACGGTCGAAGGCATTTTCATTTTGGACGACATTGTCGGGTTCATCAACGAAGAGCATTACGAGGAGTTCGCGCATCCTTATTTAAAAAGGATCTGCGATGCGTTTCCAAAGGATTGGGTGAAAATTTACCATAACGACGCTGAAATCGACGCGTGCCTGGACCATATCCCGGACTGCGGTTTCAACGTGTTGAACTGGGGCAAAAAAACCGACATGGCGGAAGTCAAGGCGCGCGTCGGAGACAGGATGTGCCTGATGGGAAATGTGAATCCGCTTGAGATCGGCGTGCGCGGCACACCCGAGGAAGTGCGCGAGGCCACGCTGGAGGTGCTTGAGAAGAGCGGCGGCGAAGGGGTGATTCTTTCGGTCGGCGGGGGCACCAGCCCGGGCATGCCGCGGGAAAACATTATCGCGATGCGCGAGGCTCTCGAGGAATTCAATTCAAAGCGGGTGCTGGCGTGAATCGAACGAACCAGGTCGATTACGCTTTCATGAATCAATGCCTTTACGAAGGCAAGGCCAAGGAAGTTGAACAATGCACCCAGGACGCCCTGGCCGCCGGCAGAAGCGCCCAGGAAATTCTCACCAATGGCCTGATCGCCGGAATGAGCGTCGTCGGCGAGGATTTCAAACACAATATCCTGTATGTGCCCGAAGTCCTGATCGCCGCCCGGGCAATGAAAGCCGGCATGGCGGTGCTCAAGCCCCTGCTGACCGCCAAAGGATCGGGCAGCTCCGCGCCAGGAATCATTGTCATGGGGACGGTCCGGGGCGACCTGCACGACATCGGCAAGAACCTCGTCTGCATGATGGCCGAGGGCGCCGGGTTCGAAGTCCATGACATCGGCGTCGATCAAAGCATTGAAAAGTTCATGGCCGCAGCCGAGCAGCACAAACCGCAGATCATCGGCATGAGCGCGCTGCTGACCACGACGATGACATACATGAAGACCGTCATTGACGGGTTCGACCAAAGCAGTTTGAGCCACATCAAAATGGCCATCGGAGGGGCTCCGATCAGCCAAATGTATGCGGATGAAATCGGGGCCGACGGGTATGGCGCCGACGCATCCAGCGCGGTGGACTTGTTTTTAAAGCTGGTGGGGAAACGCTAATGGCTACAACCAAAGAATTGAAGCGGGCGCAGAGGAGCGAACTGGAGCAGCAAGCGGTCATCCTCGATTTGAAATCGCTGGTCCAGGATATCGACAGATGTGAGCAGACGATCGTGGTTCTCCAGGCCGAATTGAAAGGGGTCAATGGGAAATACCCGGCCCAGCGCACGACGCGGCAAGACATTGCTTACCTGACGGATTTGCTCAAATGCGCGAACAAGAAGCTGGCGTGGGAGAAGCAAATCGCCGGCGCGCAAAAGCGGACGCCGGCTGTGCTGGAGCGAATGTCGGTCCTGATGAATGATCCTGTGAATCCCCCTTCGGATGCGGTCCGGGCAGCCATGCTCCTGACGCTGCAAGGGCTCCAGTCCGCCATGGATCGCCTGCAAAATGTGAAGGCAAACTAATTTTTCCATGTGGCCGCGTCTCGTCAGAGCGCGGCTGACATTGTCTTCTTCCCCGACTCCGAATATTTGGCCGCACTCTGGCGAGACGCGGCTACGCCGGTGCTGGGATTCCCAGAAGAATTTCGGTATCCGTAATTGTCAATTCCACTCCCGCTTCCTTTGCCGCCTCCTGGAGCGCGGCGGCCAGCATCACCACCGGGTCGGGGCTGACTTCCAGTTTGCGCATCAGGCCTTCCCCTTTGGAGGCGCCGACCCCGAGCGTGACTTTTAAACCTTTGCGTTTGCAGGACACCCGCGTGCCGTCCGATAATTTCGTATTCATCGGCTTGATGAAGGCGTCAATGTAATGGACGCCGACTCCGGATTTCTCACTGAAAGCCGGCGGGAGTTTTTCCTTTGCCTCGGCATTGATGTCGCACAGTTTCGTCATGGTTCAACTCAGATGTATCTGAAAAGCGATTGCCTAACCAGTGAATTTAACCACGGATGAACCCAGCGCGGCACGGCCGCAACCACGAATAAAAAGCAACCCTCACCCGGCCTCCGGCCACCCTCTCCCATCGGATGGGAGAGGGACGGGGTGAGGGCACGTTTTAAGTCTTTGCCAGGAATGCGTGAACTTTCGACATTG
>DASRKU010000358.1:0-3932 GCA_035648815.1 Verrucomicrobiia bacterium
GCCATGTTGTTTTTTTGACAAAATCGGTGGGGGCTTGGAACCCGTCGTCAATTAGTTTATTTCAAAGGTCCAAGGCCGACAGAGAAGCGTAAATTCTGCCGGCTCAACAAGACCTGCAATGCTGTGATTTTGAGTTCCCAAACATGAGCACACGACCGAAAGTTACCCTGGACGGAAACGAAGCCGTCGCCCACGTCGCCTATCGATTGAACGAAGTCATGGCGATTTATCCCATAACGCCTTCCTCCCCCATGGCCGAGTTTTGCGACCAATGGGCGTCGGAGAACAGGAAGAATTTATGGGGCACCATCCCCTCCATCATCGCGCTGCAAAGCGAAGGCGGAGCTGCCGGCAGTGTTCACGGGGCGCTGCAAACCGGCACCATGGCGACCACGTTCACGGCGTCGCAGGGCCTGTTGCTCATGATCCCCAACATGTTCAAAATTTCCGGGGAACTCCTCCCGGCTGTCTTCCATGTCACCGCCCGCTCCGTCGCGAACCATGCCCTGTCCATTTTTGGCGACCATAGCGATATCATGGCGGTGCGCTCTACCGGCTGGGCCATGCTGGGCTCGGCCAGCGTGCAGGAGGCCACCGATTTTGCCTTGATCGCCCAGGCCGCCACGCTCAAATCGCGCATCCCCTTCGTGCATTTCTTCGACGGCTTCCGGACTTCCCACGAGGTGCAGAAAGTCGAGATGTTGACCGACGATGATTTGAAAGCGTTGATTGATGAGCAGGGGATGGCGGCCCACCGGGCCCGGGCGATGTCGCCGGACCATCCGGTGCTGCGCGGGACCGCGCAGAATCCGGATGCATATTTTCAGGGGCGCGAGGCTTGCAATTCGTATTACGCGGCCTGCCCGGACATTGTGCAGGAGGCGATGAACCAGTTTGCCAAAGTGGTGGGCCGTTCCTACGAACTTTTCGAGTATGTCGGCGCGCCTGATGCCGATCGGGTGATTGTCATCATGGGCTCGGGCTGTGAAGCCGCGCATGAGACGGTGGATTACCTGATGAGCAAGGGCGAGCGAGTGGGCGTTTTGAAAGTGCGGCTGTATCGGCCCTTTGACACGCGCAGGTTTATTGAAGCGCTGCCGGCGGGAGTCAAGGCCCTGGCGGTGCTGGATCGCACCAAGGAACCGGGCGCCACCGGGGAACCTCTTTACCAGGACGTCATCACCGCTATTGCGGAGGGGTTGATGAATGGTGTTGGCCGGCTGAAGCTTATGCCCCGCATCGTCGGCGGACGGTATGGATTGTCTTCAAAGGAATTCACGCCCGCGATGGTCAAGGCGGTGTTCGACAACCTCAAGCAGGCCAAGCCGAAAAACCATTTTACAGTCGGCATCAACGATGACCTCTCGCACACCAGCCTGCCGGTCGACGCCGCATTTTCGACCGAACCCGAGAATGTGATACGCGCGATGTTTTACGGGCTTGGCGCCGACGGAACCGTCGGGGCGAACAAGAATTCCATCAAGATCATCGGCGAAAGCACCGACAATTTTGCCCAGGGCTACTTTGTTTATGATTCCAAGAAATCCGGGAGCATGACGGTGTCGCACCTGCGGTTTGGGCCGCAGCCGATCCGGTCGACGTACCTGGTGAGCCGCGCCAATTTTGTCGCGTGCCATCAGCCGATGTTCCTGGAGAAATATGACATGGCAAAATCTCTTGTGCCCGGCGGCACGTTTTTGCTGAACACGCCTTTTTCCAAGGACGAAATCTGGTCCCAACTGCCGACGCCGCTCCAGCAATCGCTGCTTTCGCGGAAGGCGAAGTTCTATGTGATTGACGCGACCAAAGTGGCGCGGGAGAGCGGCATGGGCGGCCGCATCAACACGATCATGCAGGTATGTTTCTTTGCGCTTTCGGGCGTGCTGCCGCGGGACAAGGCCATTGAGGCGATCAAGTACTCGATCAAGAAGACGTATGGGAAGAAGGGTGAGGAAGTTGTGGCGATGAATCTGAAGGCTGTGGACAACACGCTGGAGCGGTTGCATGAAGTTCCGGTGCCGCAGCACGTCAACGGCTCAGGCCCCTTGCTGCCGTCGATCACAACCAACGCGCCAAAATTCGTGCGCGAGGTGCTGGGCAAGCTGGCCGCGGGAGAAGGAGACGACCTGCCGGTCAGCGCGTTTCCGGTGGATGGGACCTTTCCGACGGGGACGGCGCAGTATGAGAAGCGGAACCTGGCGCTGGACATCCCGGTTTGGGACGAGAAGATTTGCATTCAATGTTTGAAATGCGTGGCGATTTGTCCGCATGCGACGATCCGGGCGAAGGTATATGAGCCCGGGGCGCTGGACGGCGCGCCCGCGGGACTGAAGGGCGTGGATGCGCGAGTGCCGGAGTTCAAGGGGCTGAAATTCACGCTCCAGGTGGCGGTTGAGGATTGCACCGGCTGCGCGCTCTGTGTGGATGTTTGCCCGGCGCGCAACAAGACCGAAGCCAAGCTCAAGGCCATCAACATGCGGCTGCAAGCCCCCCTAAGGACGCAGGAGGTCGAGAACTGGAATTTCTTCCTGGGCCTGCCCGAGCTGGACCGTCGCAAGCTCAAGACGACGCAGTTGCGGCAGCAACAGTTGATGCGCCCGCTCTTTGAGTTCAGCGGCGCCTGCGCCGGTTGCGGCGAAACGCCCTATATCAAAATGCTGTCCCAGTTGTTCGGCGACCGGGCCGTCATCGCCAACGCGACCGGCTGCTCCTCGATCTACGGCGGCAATCTGCCAACCACACCCTACTGCGTGGATAAAGGCGGCCGGGGCCCGACGTGGTGCAATTCTCTTTTCGAGGACAACGCGGAGTTCGGCCTTGGATTCCGGGTGTCGATCGACAAGCAGAACGAATTCGCCTCCGAGCTGGTGAAAAAACTGGCGGCGCCGCTGGGCGATGACCTGGTGACCCAGATTCTCAATGCCTCGCAAACCGACGAAGCGGGCATTTACGAACAGCGCGAGCGCGTCGCCGCGTTGAAGCAGAAGCTGGCGAAAATGGACTCACCCGAAGCCAAACTGCTGCTGTCCATCGCCGACAGCCTGGTGCGCAGAAGCGTATGGATCTTCGGCGGCGACGGCTGGGCCTATGATATCGGCTACGGCGGACTCGACCATGTGCTGGCAAGCGGGCGCGATGTCAATGTCCTCGTGATGGATACCGAAGTGTATTCGAACACTGGCGGACAGATGTCCAAGTCCACTCCGCGCGGGGCTGTCGCAAAGTTTGCCGCGGGTGGAAAGCCGCTTGGGAAAAAGGACCTGGGATTGATTGCGATGACGTATGGAAACATTTACGTGGCCAGTGTGGCGATGGGCGCCAAGGACGAACAATCGTTGCGGGCTTTTGTCGAGGCGGAGTCGTATCCGGGGCCGTCGTTGATTATCGCCTACAGCCATTGCATCGCGCATGGAATTGCGGTGGATATGGGCGTAGGCGCCCGCCAGCAGAAGCTTGCGGTGGATTCAGGCCAATGGCTGCTCTATCGGTATGACCCGCGCCGGGCCGCAGCCGGGGAGAATCCGCTGCAAATGGATTCTCCGGCCGCGAAAATCAAGCTGCAGGACTATTTGCTTTCGGAGAACCGATTCAAAATGCTCACCAAGAGCAAACCGGAAGACGCGAAGAAGCTGTTCGCCCAGGCGCAGGTCGACGTGGACCGCCGGTGGAAATTCTACGAGTTCCTGGCCAAGCGGGATCTTAAAGCGGCCAGCGGGCAGGCCGCCCCGGCACAACATCCTTCGACCGTGGAGTAGCAACCTTGAAAGGCAGACCGTTATGGATCTTAGCACACATTACATGGGCCTGAAGCTTCGGACGCCCCTGGTCGTGGCCGCGAGCCCGCTTTCGGAAGACATCGACAGTATCAAGAGCATGGAGGATGCGGGCGCCGCGGCGGTGGTTGTGTATTCGCTTTTCGTAGAGCAACTGCG
>DASRKU010000359.1:0-11247 GCA_035648815.1 Verrucomicrobiia bacterium
TGCAGATCCTGCCCCATCGCTACCCCATGCTCATGGTGGACCGCGTCACAAAAATCGAGGGCAACTCCATCGTCGCGGTCAAAAATGTCACCATTAATGAATTATTTTTCCAGGGCCACTTCCCCGGACATCCCATCATGCCCGGCGTGCTCCAGCTTGAGGCCATCGCGCAAGTCGCCGGCATTTTGACGATGAAACGCGTCGAGAGCTCCGGCCAGATCGCTTATTTCATGTCAGCCGAAGACGTGCGCTGGCGCAAACCCGTCGTTCCCGGAGACGTGCTGGTCATCGAAGTGGAATTGACCCGCATCCGGGGAAACATCGGCAAAGCCAGGGGAGTCTGCAAAGTTGACGGAGAAATTGTCAGCGAGGCGGCCGTGACGTTCATCCTCCGCGAGGAATAATCAAATGATTCATCCCACAGCGGTCGTCCATGCGAACGCGCAGATTGGCCACGGCTGCAGCATCGGCCCCTTTTGCGTCGTCGGAGAACATGTCGTGCTCGGTCCCGGGTGCCACCTTCATTCCCATGTCGTCATCGACGGATACACCACCCTCGGCGCACGCAATGAAGTGTTCCCCTTCGCCAGCATCGGCCTGAAAACACAGGACCTGAAATGGAAAGGGGGAATCACCCGGACGCAGA
The DNA here is from genome assembly GCA_035648815.1 of Verrucomicrobiia bacterium. Taxonomy (GTDB): domain Bacteria; phylum Verrucomicrobiota; class Verrucomicrobiia; order Limisphaerales; family BOG-1460; genus DASRKU01. The sequence continues at coordinate 647 of DASRKU010000359.1, forward strand.
TCGGCGATGAAAACACGCTCCGAGAACAGGTGACGGTGCACAGCGCCACAGGCGATGGCGAGACGACGATCATCGGTTCCAACAACCACATCCTGGCTTACAGCCACATCGCGCATAATGTCCGGATCGGAAATCAAATCATCATGTCCAACGTGGCGACGCTCGCCGGGCACGTGATCGTCGAGGACTTCGCTGTCATTGGCGGCCTGGCCGCCATCCATCAGTTCTGTCGCATCGGCAAAATGGCCATTGTCGGCGGATGCTCGAAGGTGGTTCAGGACGTGCCTCCGTTCATGCTTGCCGATGGGAACCCGGCTGAAACCAAAACGGTTAACAAAATCGGGCTGGAGCGGCATCATGTGTCTGATGAAGCTCAAACGGCGCTGCGCCAGGCGTATAAACTATTATTTCGTGAAGGCCTGACCGTGTCCAACGCCCTGGTTCGGATTGAACAGGAGCTGCCGCCCCTTCCCGAGGTCCAGCAACTGGTCCAGTTCGTCCGGTCCAGCGAGCGGGGCATCAGCAAATGAGTGAGTCAGTGAGCCGGCGATAACGAGTCAATGAGTAAGTGAGTCAGTGAGCCGGTGAATTAAATGCGACAGGTTATGATGCAAGCGATTCAAAAAGTTGTCGCACTAACTGAAGGAACATTTTGGAGAATGACTTAATTCACTCACTCGCTGACTCATTGACTCTCTGATTAACTATGAATTCAGAGCACGAACCGCCGCCGCTCACTCCGGGCACGTTGTACCTGGTCGCAACCCCCATCGGGAACCTGGAAGATATTACCCTGCGCGCGCTTCGCGTCCTCCGCGAGTGCGACGTCATCGCCGCCGAGGACACACGTCACACGGGCCAACTGCTGCGGCGTTTTGAGATTTCAAAACCGCTCCTGAGCTATTTTCAATTTAACGAAGCCAGGCGCAGCGAGGAAATTCTGGAGCGCCTCAGGCGCGGGGAAAAGGTGGCGCTGGTCACTGACGCCGGGAGTCCGGGCATCAGCGATCCTGGCGAGAGAGTTGTTTGCGCGGCCAGGGCGGCCGGGCTGCGGGTGGAACCCGTCCCGGGCCCAAGCGCCGTGATTGCGGCCCTGACCGCCAGCGGGCTGCCGGCCGGCGAGTTTCATTTCGTGGGTTTCCTCCCCCACAAATCCGGCCAGCGCCGAAAGAAACTCGAAGCCCTCGCCCCCATCCCGGGATCGATCGTCCTTTATGAATCGCCGTACCGGGTGGAAAAACTGCTGGGAGAATTAAATGAAGTGTTTCCGGCCCGCATAGTGGTTCTCGCCAGGGAACTCACAAAAAAGTTCGAGGAATTCCTGCGAGGCACACCCGCCGAGTTGATCGCCTCAGCCAAACAACGCGCATGGAAAGGCGAGTTCGTCGTCATCCTGTCGCCCGCCGCCGAGAAATGAATTTGAATTCCAAGGTTTGTCAAACCACTGTAAAGGCAATGCGCATCTTATTGCTGATGATTTTCTTTGCCTCTTTGTTTGCGTCCGGGGCTCCGCAGCCGGTGATTTATCGCGACGGCTGGAATGACCTCAACAAGAACGGCCACAAAGATGTTTACGAAGATCCGGGGCAGCCCATTCCAGCCCGCGTCGCCGACCTGCTGGCCCGAACGACGCTCGATGAAAAGATCGGCCAGCTCTACCAGGCCCACCGGGAACGCGATGCCGAGAAACAATTCGGGGACCAGTTGCGACAGGGGAAGATCAGTTCATTTTTGGACGGGTCGGAGCTCATTGAAACTCCCGGCCCCCGGAATCGCATCCAGCGCATCGCCGTCGAGCAAAGCAGGCTCGGGATCCCGCTGATCTTCGGGCACGATTCCATCCACGGTTTCCGCACTATTTTCCCGATTCCGCTGGCGATGGCCAGCGCGTGGGAACCGGAATTATTCGAACGCGCGCAGCAAATTTCGGCGCGTGAAACGGCGGCGGTGGGGATCAATTGGACCTTTGGACCGATGGTGGATCTGGCGCGTGATCCGCGGTGGGGCAGAATTGCCGAGGGTTTTGGAGAGGATCCATGGCTGGGCTGTTTGTACGCCGCGGCCTGTGTGCGCGGATTCCAGGGCACCAATCCCGCCGATCCCGACCGGCTGGTGGCCTGCTTGAAGCATTACGTCGGTTATGGCGCCGCCGAGGGCGGGCGGGATTATAACACCACCGAAATTTCGGAGTACACGCTGCGCAACTTCTATTTGCCCCAGTTCAAAGCCGGTGTGGAGGCGGGCGCCTGGACCCTGATGAGCGCCTTCAACTGCCTTAACGGCACTCCCGCCACCGCCAATCGGCATGTCCTGACTGAAATCCTTCGCGATCAATGGAAATTCCCCGGTTACGTCGTCAGCGACTGGACTGCGGTGGAGGAACTCATTGCCCATGGCGTCGCGGCCAACGGCGCCGAAGCCGGCCGGCTGGCGATCACGGCCGGCGTGGATATGGAGATGGTTTCATCCAATTATACAATCACCCTGAAAGAACAGGTCAAGCGCGGCCTCATCCCGGAATCCGTCATCGACGAAGCCGCGCGCAGGGTGCTCACGGTGAAGTTCGTCAAGGGCTTGTTTGAGAAGCCGTATGTGGATGAGACCCTGTATTTGGGCGCGTTCATGAAGCCCGATGCGCTGGCGCTGGCGCGGGAGGCGGTGGCAAAATCGTGCGTGCTCTTGAAAAACGAAAACCATGCCCTCCCGTTGTCCCGCGAGGTCAAGAGCATCGCCCTGATCGGCCCGTTTGCCGATGCCACCGGGGACCTGTTGGGCTGCTGGGCCGCGCGCGGCCGGGCAAGCGACGTGGTGTCGCTGGCGACCGGCTTGCGCGCAAAGCTCCGCACAGGAGCCGAATTGAAAGTGGTTCGTGGCTGCGAAGCCATTGAGGGGGAAAGAACCATTCATCTGCTGAGCGGAGCGCAAATTGCCGAGCATACGCGCTCGATCAACGCGGGACAGACGAACATCAGCCAGGCCGTCGAGGCTGCCAAAGCCGCCGACGTGGTGATTCTCGCGCTGGGCGAGCCCGGGAGCTGGACAGGCGAGGATTCCAGCCGCAGCACGCTGGATGTTCCAGGGAGCCAAATGGAGTTGTTCGACGCCGTCGCTGCATTGGGAAAACCTGTCATTGTTGTGCTGATCAACGGACGCCCGCTGACGATCAATGCCATTCACGACAAGGCGGCGGCGATTCTCGAAGCCTGGGATCCCGGCGTGGAAGGCGGCGATGGAATCGCCGATATATTGTTTGGCGACGTCGATCCTGCCGGGAGATTGACGGTTTCCTTTCCGCGCAGCGTTGGCCAGGTCCCCGTGTATTATAACCATTACAACACGGGCAGACCCACGATGGGAAAGTATATCGACGGCTCCCGCGACCCTCTTTATCCATTTGGCTTTGGGCTGTCCTACACGGAATTCGAATATGGCAAAGTGGAACTCGGCTCGAAATCAATGAAGCCGGGAGGAACGCAGACTGCCCGGGCCAAAATTAAAAATGTCGGTTCCAGGCCAGGCGCCGAGGTGGTGCAGCTTTATATTCGGGATGTTGCCGCCAGCGCCGGTCCCCGTCCGGTCCGGGAGTTGAAGGGGTTCCAGAAAGTGTTCTTGAAACCAGGCGAATCCCGCGATGTCACCTTCGCGATTTCCAATCGCGAACTGGGCTATTACAACAGGCAGGGCGATTGGCTGGTGGATCCTGGCATGTTCCAGGTTTGGATCTCCAAAGATGCCGTTTCCGGCGAGCCCATGGATTTCGAGTTGACCTCGCGGTAGCCTGGAGCGCGCCCGTTTCGGGCGCAGCGAGGTAAGATTTGTGGTGGGGATGGCGCTGCTGCGCCGTCCTGCGCCGCGAAGCAGCGGCGCAACGTGGGGGCCTGGATTGTGCGGGTGGACAATTCCGTTCCGCCCGCTGAACGCGGGCGGGACATCGCAGCAGTGATGTCGCTACCACGAGGCAAGCTTTGCGATGGCGTCAGGCTCAGTACGTAGCTTGGCTTTCTTCTGATTTTACGTCACCCGCAAAAAGGCCATTGCAGGAACCGCGGACAGATGTTAGAGATACATGCATCTCATATTTTGCCCTCCAGTGACGCTGCATTTTGCGCATGAACCTTTCCACAAATCTCCGTGCCGCCGCGGCGCAGTACGCCGCCAAACCGGCGCTCATCGCCGGCGACCGTGTTTTAAACTATGGCGAACTCGACAAGGCCGCGATGGACCTGGCGCGCAAGTTTCTCGCCGAAGGCCTGGTCCAGGGCGATCGCGTCGCCGTTCATGGCCCGAACACGATCGAAGTCGTCATCGCCATCCTCGCTTGCCATCACGCCGGACTGGTTGTGGTCCCCGTCAACACGCGCTTGAAACCGGCGGAGATTCGGTACGTCCTGGATCATTCACGGCCGCGGCTCTGCTACTGTGACCCGCAGTTCGAGGCCGGCGTAAAAGCCGTCCAGCCCGAGATTCCCGGGCTCACAAGCATCTACACTGAGTTGCCCACCGGAGTGCAGGGAGCCGACCCAGCCGCCCCCTCATCCCATGCTCCCGCCCTGATTCTTTACACGTCAGGAACCACGGCGCGGCCGAAGGGCGTTACTCACAGCCAGCGGACTCTCATGGAATCGGCCCAGACGATGTTCGGCACCGGTTTTGATGAATCAACAGTGACAGTCGTGACGATGTCGATGATGCATACGGCGGGGCTTTGTGGCTCACTGTTGCCGACTCTCCTCAAAGGCGGCACCGTGGTCCTGCTGCCGAAGTTCGATGCGGGTGAACTTTTGGACCTGGTTGAACGCTGGAAATGCACATGGACGCTCATTTTGCCTTCGGTAATGCAATTCGTCGCGGCGGAGCAGGAGCGCCGGCCGCGCAACTTGAGTTCGATGCGCACATGGCTCTCCGGGGGTGACTCGGTCCCGGTGAGTTTGCAGCAGCGCTGGGCGCGGCTGTGCGGTCAATCTCTGACAGAGGGTTATGGGATGAGCGAAAGCCTCATGATTTCCTTTAACCCTGCTTCCGCCATCCGCCCGGGTTCGATCGGTGTCCCCGCTGCCAAAGTCCAGGTCCGGGTGCTTGACCTTGATGGAACTCCGGTGGCCGATGGCTCCATTGGCGAAATTGCCGTCCGCAGTCCCGAAAATTTCACCGGATACTGGAAGGACCCGGAGTCAACAGCGCGGACGCTGGCCGATGGGTGGTTATTGACAGGGGACCTGGCACGCTTCGATGCCGACGGTTATCTCTGGTTCGAGGGTCGAAAGAAGGAACTCATTATCCGGGGCGGATCGAACGTTTCGCCGCGGGAAGTTGAGGAAGTGCTGTATCAACACCCTGCGGTTATGGAAGTGGGGGTGGTGGGCATCCCGGATGAGGTCTATGGCGAGCGCGTCCTGGCTTTTGTCGTCTTAGGCGAGGGAAGGTCTGTGTCCGAGAGCGAATTATATGAATTTGCGCGCGAACGACTGGCCGACTATAAACTTCCCGAAAGGATCGCTTTTCTTGACGTCCTGCCCAAGGGGCTGACAGGCAAGGTCCAGCGGCGGGTCTTGAAAGACCTGGCGCGCGAGGTTTGCACGACTTGAATTACAGCGACGCGCGGTGCTGTTCTCCCCTGCGGGCCTTATCGTACGATACCGGCAGAACGATGTCGTAGCTCTGTTCCTCAAACTTCAGGACCAGTTGAACGCCGGAAATCTTGTTCAGGACGCAAAAATCAATTGCGGAAGTTGAACTGAGGAAGTCCAGGGCCTCGGCAGGTTCCTGTATCCACGCGCCGATATCTTTGAAGTATAATCCGGTTTGTTTTTGCTGAAGCAGAATGCGCATAATCCATTATCAGCTCATTTCAACCGTCGCGTTTCCAAAGCCCCGCCGCCATTCCTCCGGTCAGATGGTTTGCCATCCATCGGTTTGGCTGGACTGACACTACAAAGAACCGTGTTTCGGAGCAATGCTTTTTACGAAAGAACTTGGAGATGGGTTCAGGGCTGTGCGCCTGGAAGGCAAATCATGTACAAAAAAAACCGCCCTTCCTTGGTCGGCGGTTTTGAGAATCTGTTGGCGCGCTGATCTAATCAACGTCGATGGATAATCAAAATGGGGTGATCACCCCAGAAGAAGGTGAGAGAGGGAACTGAGGTGAGAGGTGGGAAGGGAGAGGTGAGAGGGGCTAATTTCGACGCTTTGGGTTGGGCGACATCGTAGGCGGGATATTGCCTCGTGCGCATTGCCAACCCAGAGCGGCGCTGAAGCGTGCGCACTCCACGTGCTGGCGCGTCTGTCAAACACCCCCGAGACAAGGTGAACGCGATAGCGCATGGAGTGCGTCCGGTTTACCGGCGCTCTGGATTGGGCGGCAGGAGATGGAACAGCACAACCGCTCTCGCCCTGAACACTGAATCTTCAACAAAAAGGCGGCTCCATTCAGAGCCGCCTGAACCTAACTAACCACCAATATAAGGAACCGCGGTAAGTTTATCCAAGGGGCAGGAACCAACAATGGGGCGATAACCCCAATCCGCCAGACGGGCTGCGATGTGCGCGGCCTGGGCCAGTTTAGAGGCTTTCCGGTTGCGCCAGCAGGTCGGCAACACGCGACAGCAGCCGCCCGGCGGCGCCGCCGTCCAGCACACGATGATCGAAGCTCAGCGTGATGTTCGCTTCCATCACCGGAACAAATTGATCCCGAGCCGCGTCCCACCGCGGAGCCTTGTGCGCCGCGCCAATTCCAAGCACCAGCGTCTGTTCCGGCAGCGGAATCGGTGTTGCCCATTCCAGACCGAACGTCCCGAAATTAGTAATCGTCGCGATCGATCCGCCGGTGGCATCCGGAGGCAATCTTCGCTGGCGAGCCAGGTCAACGAGGTGGTTATAGGGCTCGATGAGGTCTTTCAGGCGGGTTTTGTCGGCATTGCGTATGACTGGGACGAGCACGCCGTCTTCGGCTTCCACGGCGAAGCCGAGATCGATGGAGGAGGGGTGGACGATTTTAGTGCCGACCAGTCTGCCGGCGGGGGCGCTGTTTTCGGCGAGGGCGACCGCCAGCGCGCGCAATCCGCAGAGCGCCGGTCCTGGCTTGGGACTGCAAACTTTGCGATAGGCGAACAACGGCTCCAGGCAGATCGCTTTGCCCACATGGGCAATGGGGCGGGTCCAGCTTCGCCGCATCGCATCCGCAACGCTGACGCGCATGGAGGATGCCTGGGAGAGCTTGTGTTGTTCGAGGTAAGCGATGAATTTTTCGAAATCCTGGATGGTGACCCGTCCTGCGGCCCCGCTTCCGGCCACGCCCGCCAGGTCGGCAGCGTGCAACCCGAGTTCCGTGATCCGGGCTTTCATCCGCGCGGACATATAACTCGCCCCGGCCGCATTGGCGGGCACCGGCAGGCCCCGGACAGTGGGACGCACGCTTCGCTTTGAATTTTCATTATGGAGCCGCTCTGTCTCCGTAACGGTCTCGGCGCTGCCGTTTCCGTGCGGCGCATCCAGGCCAAGGCGGGCGGCTTCCTCCTCGCTCGCTTCGACATAACCCAGGGTCGCTCCCACCGGGTAACTCTCCTTGATTCGAACCACAAACTCGCCCACTTTGCCCCGGCACGGCGACGCCAGGTTCATCGTGGCCTTGTTTGTTTCGACTTCGATGAGGTCCTGGTCGGCATCGACGGAATCGCCGGGGGCGACCAGGAAATTGATGATGGTGGCCTCGGCGATGGATTCGCCGAGCTGTGGCATGATGATCGGGATTTGCGGCATAGGCCTCGTTAGTTCAAATCTCAGATTTCATTCAAAGGCGCAACAGGTTGCGGGCGGATGCGGCGATGCTCCGGCTTGTCGGCCGGTGCGCAGCCCACAAATTCGGATGGTACGGGACAGGTGTGTCTTTCGCATTGAGCCGCTGCGGCGGCGCGTCCAGCAATCCAAACCCCTCGCTGACGACGCGGGCGATGACCTCCGCGGTGACGCCTCCCCAGGGCCATGCTTCCCCAACGCACAACAACCGGCCCGTGCGCGCCACTGAGGCCATGACCGTGTCGGTGTCCAGCGGCTTTACCGACCGCAAATCCACCACTTCAATCTGGTATCCTTCCGTCGACAGTTCCTCCGCTGCGGCCAGCGCTTCGTGTACCATCGCGCTGTACGTCACAATGGTCATATCCCGCCCTTCGCGGGCGATCCGGGCTTTGCCGACCGGGAGGGCTTCCGTCGGCAATTTGTCGGCTTTCAGATGGTAGTACAGCAGCTTGTGCTCGCAAAAAATCACCGGGTCATCGATCGCCACCGCCTCAAGCAACATGCTGTAAGCGTCTTCGACCGTGGCGGGGTTCAGCACGATCAGGCCCGGGTAGGAGGCGTAGATGGCCTCCATGCTTTGGCTGTGAAATGGTCCGCCGCCGGACGTGCCGCCGCATGGCAGGCGAATCGTAATCGGGCAGGGGACATTCGTCCGCCAAAACAATGTGGCGGCCTGGTTCACAACCTGGTTGAACCCGACCGTCGCGAAGTCCGCAAATTGCATCTCAATGATCGGCCTCATTCCTTCAATGGCCGCCCCGACAGCCATGCCCACCATGGCATCCTCGCTGATCGGCGCGTCCAGCACGCGCCCGGGATATGCGTTGGCGAGGTTCTTTGTGGCCTTAAACGCGCCGCCGAAGGCTCCGACGTCCTGGCCATAGATGAAAACTCTCGGGTCCTCAGCCAGCGCCCGGGCCTGCGCCTCGCGAATTGCTTCCAGGTAAGTGATGCTCATGAAATGAAAGGCGACATGGAAATCATTCGTTGCCCTCGGTCAAATGACGTGAACTGATCGCGCACCAATCCTCCTTGAACGGATCCGGACCGGGCTCGCGCTGCACTTTGGCAACCGATTGCTCGATCGTCAGGGCCGCTTCATTCCGCCATGCGGCCAGTGTTTCGGGGTTCGCCCAGCCGCGGCTCAGCATTTCTTCTTCGGCCAGTTTCAAGCAATCCCGCCCCACCGGCGAATTCTTCAACTTGGAATCGACATACGTGGCGTCATCGTGCTCCCCATGTCCGCACAACCTGAGCAGGCTCGCGACCACCAATTGCGGCCCGTGTCCTGAACGGGCCCGTTCCACGGCGGTCCCCACCACCCGCAGGCACGATTCCAGTTCGGTTCCATCCACCGCATGGCCCTCCACCCCGTATCCTGCAGCCCGATCCAGCAGCGAGCGGCAGGCAAACTGCCGGGAGTTCGGAGTGGAATAGGCGTATTGATTGTTGGCGACGATGAGGATGAGCGGCAACCGTTCGACGGCTGCCTGGTTGAGAGCTTCGTGAAATGCTCCCGTCGAAGTGGCGCCATCTCCAATGCAGGTGGCCCCGACCGTTCCTGCAATTCCCTTCAAACGCCGGGCCATCAACGTTCCGTTCACGACCGCAATCATCGCGCCCAGGTGGCTGACCATGGCAAGCATGCCTTCCAGCGGCCGGCCCACGTGCACGTTTCCGTCCCGGGCGCGCATGGGCCCAAGCGGCGATCCAAGGTAATTGCGGATCCCGTCGAGAATGGGCTCGCCAAATGCCAGCCGTCCGGCAAGGTCGCGGATCAATGGCGCGAAGGTGTCGCCGCGCCTCAAGGAAATCCCCAGGGAAACACTAAGCGCTTCCTGCCCACGGCCCATGAAGACTCCTCCGTGGATTTTTCCGGACCGATACAGGCTGGCGAACTTCTCGTCGAGCATACGCGCGAGAAGCATCACCCTGTAGGCCTTCAGGTATGTCTCTGAAAAAAGGGAAACTTCACTAACTGCACCTTGCTTCAGCACAGTTTGCAACATGCAGCGATTTTACCCGCGTCAGGGTTCGTTGCAACGTTTCTTTCGGGTGGGGACGGTGCGCAGAAGCTGCGCAATGCGGGGTGGCATTGTTCCGGCATCCAAGATCGGTTCCGGATTGGACGTTGGACGTTGGATGTTGGATGTTCAGATCTTCAGGCTAATCAGAGCCTCCTCACGTCGGCTGCTACAGGTGAATGAGACGGGCGCACCCTGCCACCGCGCGGTGCCAGCTCACAGCGGAGTCAGCTTCAGCGCCCGGATATTCAGAGGGTGCCAGCCCTGGCTGATGGCATGCACGCCGATCCTGACATTTCCCGGCGAGGCGATGTTGACTTTCCCCGCCTGGAGAGGGGCGAACTTTCCGAAATCTCCGGTTGGCGGAGCCTGTGCCTTGATTCTGTCATTGCCCACGGCGATTTCAAAAGACCCGGATTCAACCGAAGCCGTTTCAACAGTGACAGCGAAGCTGCCGGGTTTCGTCACCTGGACGTCCCACTCGGCCCAATCGGTCGGATTAAACCACCAGCCCAGGCAATCGCGTTGAGAGCCGGCTTCATACCGGAGTTGTTGTCCGTGCAGGTTCGCTTCGCTGGCGGGCAACGCAATCGACCCGTCCTTGCCCTGTAAAAGCGGCGTTGCCGGGAGTTCTTCCACATGCAGCGGTCCCTGGATTTTGAGAACGACGGTTGAGGAGATCGGGTCCGGGGCGATTGTGGGGACCGAGACGAGGAGGCCTTGCCCGGTCGATTCGCAAGCCAACGCTTCATTCTTTCGCACGAGCAAATAGGCTTGTGCCGC
>DASRKU010000360.1:0-2756 GCA_035648815.1 Verrucomicrobiia bacterium
GTGAGCATACAGTTCACCAGGATTGCTTCATAAGCTCCCCCGCCCTTTTCGAATGCGGCATTGGCCCGGAGCAGGCAGTTCTTGAGATTGCCCTGAAAAACGCCACCGCCAATTCCGTGCGCGCGATTGCCGAGAATGCAGCAATTGAAAACGAGGGCGCCGGGTTCGCACCAAATACCTCCGCCGGCCTGGTCCTTGGGAGTCCCGATTGCCCGCGTCGCGCCGGCAGCCAGGGTAAACCCAGCCAGCACAGAACCGTTCGTCAGGTAAGCGCAGCGGGCCGAACTGTCGGCATTGGTGATCCCCGGCACCTGGTATCCCCGAATCTCAGTGACACTCGGCCCATTCACACTTTGAAGCGTCACCGGGCAAGTCAGCGCAACACGATTCATCGTCCGGCCAAAGATCGCACGGCCGCCCTTTTGATAAACTCCGTTTGTCACCAGGATCAGGTCGCCGGGACGGGCATTATCGATCGCATCCTGAATCGTCTCCGCGGCCGTGACCCAATCTGAATAAGGCGCGATGGGCATGGGGCTGTTGAGGTCGACGAACAAAGTGCGGCCGGGGACATGAAGCTGGGACAGGAAGAATAGGGCGATGAGATATGGTCCTGGAAACGTTCTCGGGTGTCCCATCGCGGAGGGTAGTACCAGAAACATTTTGCCGACTCAAGCTGGTTCATCACAAACAACGGGACGACCACCGTCAGCAATTGGGTGTTCGAATTCGACCAGCCCATCGGCTCCTTCGTCAACTCCTGGGGCTGCACCGTCCTGGGCAGCAGCACGACCACCCACAAGATGCTCACAAATGTCGATTACAACGCGATCTTCGCCGGCAATTGGGGCGATCAGACCTATCCCTCTTTGAAGTGGACCCACGCCTGGGACGACAAGAGTTACGGTTCGCCGGACAGCCGTCACATTTTGTACGGCGCCATGGTGGGCGGTCCCGGGAGCAGCGACGATTACACGGATGCGCGCGACAATTAATGGCGCGCTTCGAACTTCACCAGCGCCGAGCTTTTGGATTTGAATGTGTCGGGCGATGCGGCCGACCCGAACCAGAACGGGCTGCCCAACCTGCTTGAATACGCTTTGGGACTCGATCCCAGGACATCGGATCCGGCGCTGCTGCCGCGCTTGCAAATCACCAGCATCAGCGGCCAGCCCGCCGCGGTGTTCACATACACGATCAGTTCAACCGCCATCGACGCGGCGGTCGTGCTCGAGGAATCCACCGATCTGAAAACCTGGACGGGGGCGAACACACAACAGCTTTCGCGAACCAGCTCGGGAGGACGGGACACCCTGGTCGTGCGGGTTCGGCCGTCCGAACCGTTGTTGCCGCAGCTCTATTTGCGCCTCAAAGCGCAGCGGCTCTAGAAACCGATTACGAGCGCTTGGATTTTGGAGCTCGCTTCCTGGGCGGGGCCGGTTTGGCCGGCGCCGGCTTCGATGTGGAACCGGGCTCGTTGAATTCAACGGCCTGCCGCGCGATGGGATAGACCATGCGCCTGGGGCCGCCCTTCCCTGTCCGATCCGGCGACGCGGCTTCGCTTTCTGGAACATCGAGGCCCATGGCGCGCAATTTTTCGGCGATGGCTCCGCGACAAAACTCGGAACGGGTGCGGGCGCGTCGGGCGCGATCGATTTTATCGACCAGTGCTTTATGACACCAACAGCCAATCATGGTCTGCCCCTCAGAACGAACTCCAGGCATGAACTTTGTTTAACACCTTTGAGCCCGTTCACAAGATAAAGCTTGCCGCACGGTGTTTAACTCGGTTAACCTGAGTCAAATGGGTACGTCCGGGAAAAGACCGAGAGGCGGGGGACGGCGAAAGGATTGCATCTTCATCGGAGCATGGGTTCCGAAATCCATGGCCACCATTGTCAATGAGGTCGTACACAAATCCAAACTCGATCGCTCAGAGTTTCTGCGGCGCGCCCTGGCGGAGAAGGTGAGACGGGAGGGCGGTTGATGGGGCAGGAAAAAAACATCGAGCGGGCCATCGGCGAATGCCTTCGCGCACGGGACATTTCCAGCGACAAAGCGCGTCTTCACCAGGTCGCGGATGAACTTCGCAAGCGGCTTGCGCCGGTATTGAATGGCACGGCCGATCCGGGAATTGAGTGCACCGCCCGTCCGGCAACCGAATCGGAGGGCAGATCTTTGGCCCGTCATTGATCTGGGTTCGGGTCAGTCAGCTGGCATATATAACCTATTTCAGCTCGTCGGGTCTGGCCTGTAGGCAGAAAACTCCAGCATTAGCTTTAGCCTGCCTCGGTCTGTGCCTTTTCGATCGGATGAGCCGATTTTGGTGATTTTCAGAGCATCCATGCATTTATTGCCTAGTAAACCCATAAACCAAAGTTATTGGCAAAGGGCAAATAATTGTTGCATTTCCAAAAAAATAGGGAGAGTCTATGCGCATCTGTTCCATAGCTTGCGATTTCAAGGCATGGTGAATCCTCAGTTGAACTTGGTTCAGTGGCGATTATAGACCCGATAGTCGGGAACAGTCTCAGAAAGCCAAGCAAGCGAACAGAGACAAAACACAGTATGAGTAACAAATTGTTTGTAGGAAATCTTTCCTTCAACACGACAGAAAACGACCTCCAGGACGCGTTTGCCGCTCACGGCACCGTGCTCGAGGCCAACCTGATGGTGGACAAAACCAGCGGACGCCCTCGTGGGTTTGCATTTGTGACCATGAGCACGCCCGAAGAAGCCCAAAAGGCGATTGAAGC
>DASRKU010000361.1:0-4378 GCA_035648815.1 Verrucomicrobiia bacterium
GGTAATCGGGTGCTGCGGCTTGGCGCCCGATGACCGCGACGATGTTGCCAGGCAGCTGGTGGCCACCCTCTATAGCCGATTCGGCAAGTTCGATGGCGGCCGCGCCTCGGTCCGGACCTTCGCTTCCAGAGTGATGGACAAAGAACTCGCCTCTATCCTGCGGTACCGCCTGGCCGTCCGCCGGAAACATGGCGTCGAGGAAAGCTTCCCGGACGACGCCCGCGAAATGGTTGATGGCATTACCGATCAGATGCCGACGTCCATCGAACGGCAGCAGTTCTGGCTTGACGTGGAGCGCGCCCTGGCGCCCTTCCCAAGCGTTCTCCTCGATATGGCGCGCGCGCTCTGCTGGCACACGCCGAGCGAAATGAGCCGTGTGCCGGGGCAGTCGCGGACGGTGATTTACCGCAGGATGCGCCGGTTGTGGTCTGCGCTCCTGGCCGCCGGGATCGGCCCCAGCTTACTTTTCGCCGCCTGGCGGCACGGCGAAGCAACGGCGTGTCCATCCATCCACACCCTCGGGAGGAGGCAATGCCTGAACGGAACCTTCTGAAGATCGACCTGATTCGAACCGATGGCGCTACGCAGCCGCGCGCCGCCATCGACTTTGAAGCGGTCTTCGATTACATGGACGCGATGTCGGACGGGGCTGAATTCCCTCCCGTGGTCGTTTTTTACGATGGCACCAGTTATTGGCTGGCCGACGGTTTCCACCGCGTCAGGGCGGCAGAGCAGGCCGGCTTTGCGGAAATCGCCTGCGAGTTGCATCAGGGGACCCAGCAAGATGCGCAGTGGTACAGCTTCGGGGCCAACAAGACGAACGGCCTCCGGCGCACAAACGACGATAAACAGCGGGCGGTGCGGGCGGCGCTTACACATCCCCAAGGCTCGGGGCTGAGTGACCGTCAGATTGGCAGCCATGTCGGTGTTGACCACAAGACGGTAGGTGCCTGGCGGGAAAAACTGGAAGGCACTGGGGAAATTCCCCAGTCGGGTCAGCGTATTGGAGCAGGCTTGGGGATGGCGCCGAGGCGGATGGCCCAGAATCAACCCATCCACGCATATTCTCCACCGCGCTGGTACGGCGAGATGAAACTTGGTTGGACGACCTCCGCGCGAAAATGAAGGAGGCGTTTCGCTCCTTGGCTCCAAGCATCCACTTGGTCGTCGTTCGCCCCCGCAGGAAAAGCCGCACATTCCGTTATGAATCTGTCTACCCACGGCTTCAGCATGGGATGCGGCAAGTACCAGTTGCCAGATTCCAGTTGTGGACTGGCAGCGGCCGCGCGCGATATTTTGCCGCCTTCGGGGTTCACCTCCACCAAACCACCGATTTCATGTCGAAGCGATTGGATGACGGCCGGTCCGTTCGCCTTGTCCTCCACCAACTTCAGGTGAACGTTTGGCCATTGGCCGCTGAGGACCCTAACAGCCAACAACGTTCCCGGAAGATCCAGGCGATCGCGAATCTGATCCAGCAAGTAACGATCCGCCCCTTTCGCCGCCTGGATCTGTCCCACCACATAATCTGAATTCCGCGTGTCCTTGAACGCCATGTCCCAACTCTGGATTTGTTGGTCGAAACAGCTCGGAAGTTCCACCGCGCTGCGGCGTTCGATTTCGCCATTTGGCAGTTTCACCAGAACTGGCGGCAGGTTCGCTCCGCGCGGCTGCCAATACCGCCACCAATGTCGCTTCAACATGCCACCATCCGCTGGCGCAGGCCGCTGTTGGAACTGGCCAGCGTAGCGGTAGCTTCCCAGCGACGCCTTGAATGTGTTCAGCGCTGCTTCATCGATTCTTTGAGGCCACAGCAACTCTCCCCCTGTGCTACGCGGGTCTCTCCACCCGATCGAAGTGCGGCAGCAACGGTCTGGCTCAAACTCCGCCGGCAAGCACAGGTGCTCGTATCCTCCGCGAATCAACAGATCGCCGGTGAGGTCGGCTTCGTGCAAGCGCTGTTGGATGACGATCTTGTGCCCCTTCGACGGATCATTGAGGCGCGTGCTCATCGAGCCGTTCCACCATTCCACCGCCGCCGTTCGCTCCGTATCCGACGCCGCCTGGTCAACGCTGTGGGGGTCATCGACTACGACGTAGTCGCCACGTTCTCCCGTTCCCGCCGACATCGGCACGACGACCCGGTAGCCGGTCCGGTCATTTTCAAACCGTTGCTTTTGGTTTTGATCGTCTCTGAGTTGGAACCGGTTGCCCCAGCGCTGTTGATACCAGTCCGACTCGATCAATCGCCGGCATTTCAGGCTATCGCGAATCGCCAATGGCTCGCGGTAGCTGCTGAAGAGCCATCTGGATTCGGGGTGCTCGATCCACACCCAAGCGGGCCAGAACACACCCGTCAAGAGCGATTTGGCATGACCTGGTGGAACGTTGATGATGAGGTTTTGGATTCTTCCTTCCGTTACCGCCTGCAAATGGGCACAGATCGCGTCGATGTGAATGCCCTCCACGAACTCAGTGCCCGGTTCCAGGACCGGCCAAGCCTGCACCATGAATGCTCTCAAGCTGCGCTGGCCTTCTCCAGTTTCACTGATTGCAGCTGGAATCTTGGCTCGTTCCAGGAGCCTGTCGAGGTGCTCGAGTTCTTCGTCGCTGAATCGCGTGTAGTCAATCGTGGGTTCATCGTCTACTCCATGGGTCAATTTGATCTGTTTGGTCTCAGGCGCGAGACGTTGCAGCAGCGCCTGAACAGCCCAGGGTTCGCGCTTGCGCGCGCATTCCCAAAGCAGCGAGGCCGCCTCTTCGGCGGCGCCCTGTTCAATCAAAGACGCATAGAAACATTCCTCGAATCGCAACCGGCTCCGTGCGATGCCAACCGGATTCCCGGATTGTCCGGGTCGCCAGCGGTATTTATTCCCAGCCTTAAATGTCGATTGCGGATTTCCGGATTGTCCGAGTTTGAATTTAGTGTCTTTTTTCATGGATCTGCCTTGAGTTCGTTTGTGCCGGACACCTGCGGATGTGGTTCGAGTACCCCGCGGGGATACGATGCGTCTTACGCGCCTTGCACCTGTTCCAGACGCGACCGACGGTAGCTGTGGGCTCTTTGTTTGAAGGCACGTGTCTCGTTTGTGCCTCATTTAGCCGGTCGATTCTGGAAAATGCTGATTCAGCGAGGCGTTGCAGATTCAGGAATTCGCAACAGAAACGCGCAAGTGATTTAGATCCAACATACGTCTGGATTCCCAAGCTGGACGTCGCCGGTTCGAATCCGGTCTCCCGCTCCATAACTCAAAGAAAATAAATGAGTTACTGGGATCGCAAAAAGCCCCAAAAAACGTACACTCTTTTGCACTACATTAACGATCTTCACGATGCCTTCCTCTTCGGCATCCGTACCACCTTCCGGCCAAGCACGGAATCCTCCAGTTTCTTGGCGCCGGCAGCCTTGTCCTTGAGATTGCTCATTGTGTACTCGTCCAAGGAAACGCCGATGCCGTGGCCGCGCTGATCGGCGGCAACCTTGGGATCGACCTTTGCACTGTGGCCCAAGCTGGCGTTCGTCCGGCGCATCACCTTGAAGTCCACCCAGCCCAACGACGGCTCAAGCGCTTCCAGGTGGGGCCGGATGTGGCGGCGAAGGAGATTGTCGCGCCAGAGCGGAGTATCGCGCGTTTCCGAAGCAAACACCCACGCATCCGGGCCGGGATCTACGCCCGTGTCCAGCCATTCGGCAAGCACCGCGGCTGTTCGCGGAGGGACGGCGACGAAACGAGACTCGCCATTCTTGGGCCGGTCAATATCGCCGCGATAGACCCGCTGTTCGATCTCCACGGAGCTTCGGTCCTGCGCAACATGGCGGCGCTAAAGTGCCAGAATTTCTCCTGGACGCAGCCCCGCAAAAATTGCAAGTTGCACGATAACCTTTTCACGAAATTCGACTGCGCCCACCACTGCCTCCGCCTCATCTGCGCTCATCACACGCCGCGCTCCTTTCTTCGCAGAGGTCGGAGTGTATAGTTGCGTTGCGGGATTCGTGGGCAGCACCTTTTCTGCGACAGCCAGGTCGCCAATTGAGGTCAGATCCCACCGAAGATGATCCACTAAGGAAAATCCGCGAGTGGCCGCCTTGCACTCCAGGTACGCCTGCAGGCCGGTTGTTGACAGGCTCACCATTTGTTCGTTGCCAAGATCCCTGATGATGTGCGCGCGGATCCGGTCTTCGGACGTACCCTTCGTAGAGCGCTTCCATTTTCCCCGGTAGAACGGCAAATAGACTAGGTTGACGAATTCGCCCAGCAATACGGGACGGATCGTGTCTGGCTCCGGGTCGCCGCCGTTGATCGTCCGCATGAACGCAGCCTGTTCTTCGTCGGCCCGGCTCTTGTACATGTCGCACTGCCGTCCGAGCGTGTGGTAG
>DASRKU010000362.1:0-6239 GCA_035648815.1 Verrucomicrobiia bacterium
AGGAGAAAGGAAGAGCTTTGAAGTAGAACTCGCGAGTTAGATCGGGATCGCACATCGAAACGATTGTTGGCACTAGCGACAAATCGCTTCGCGCGCGACTCCGCTCCACTCCGTTGCGCTCCGCGCGTCGAACACCTCACTCAAACATACCTGGCGGCCTAACTACGACCCTCTTGACAACCCTCATAGGGGCTCCAGTGATCTGGTTCGGCGTTCCCTTACAGTTTGCGATCGTACTCATCTCTCAACTCAAAAAACAGCTCGAATGCCTCAAGCTCAGACGCCGTATTCTCCTGGATAAAGGTCATCCATCCCTTGCCTCCGTCAGGGAAGCTTCGACCAAATCGCTCTGTGACAAATTTGTGGAACTCGCACGGAACCAAATCTGAGGCTGGAATTCCGGCCTTTCGCTTGCCTTCGTCAAATCCCATCGCGTAGCCGTTCAAGAATGCGACAAGGCTAGTAAATGGTCGCGGACCTCCACCCCAGTACAATGCTCCTCGGCTCTTACGAATGGAAGCGAGGAGTTTTGCCGATGTGTCGAGAGAGTCCATGACATGCTACTTCGCCGAACAGTGTTAATAAACGAAAAGCTCTTCGCTTTATCAGAAAGTGCCGGCAACGTTACCGATTTTCGCTTTTGCTGGTTTTGATAATAGAGCTTTTCTTTTCTTGCACCGACCATAGGACTCTGGAGCTCAGCAGTCAACAGGGAAGGCGCAGGGGCGAATACTGATTGAGATGGCCCTGATAAAGCGAAGAAATCTTCGGTTTATTAGGCTATTATTGGACCAGCAAAAGCGAAGGGAAAGGGAGCCACATTTGCTTCTGTGAATATTTCCTGAAAGTTTGAGTCTCGTCACCTCGACTGCTACCAACATCCAACCCTCTCCAAAGCTCGTCCTTCGCACTTCTTATCTCGCACCTCCGATGATGGCTGCGCTCTGACGAGACGCGGCTACGAAAGGGGGCTTAAGATGCCTTCGGCGGGAGCCCGGCGGCGGGTGCGGCGGGGGCAATAGCAGAATTAGATGCCGGGGCGCCATCGTACACGCAAGCCAGTTCGATGGTTCGGCCGCAAACGCATTGGAGACGGATGCCGGAAATCTTGTCGCCGTCGCGCTGGAGGGAAACCTGGGGCTCGTGCGCGGAACACTGGGTGACGGGAGTCCAGGATGCTTTTTGCTGGGCGCCGGGGTAGGCCAGGGCGTTCTTCTGGGAAATAATAGTGACGCGATAATCGGACCGGTCGTGGCCCGCAAGCGCGCCGGGGGTCAGTGGGATGAAAGCGTTGTCAGGAGTGGGGTGCATTCGGAGTTTGTACCGAGCCTGTTTGCATGCCGGCGCTGTCGAGTTTGAGCAGGACGCTCACCCGTCGATTCGCTTCGGAGGATGCGGGAACATTGGGCATCGGCTGAGTATCGGCAAAACCGGAGACTTTGAAGAACTGGCCGTGCAGGACGCCATTTTGGACGAGCATTCGCCTGGCGGCATTGGCCCGCTCGGAAGACAGCTCCCAATTGCCATGCCCGTCGCGCCCGGCTTCGGTTCCCGCTTCGGTATGGCCTTCGAGCTCGATCTTGAAAGTTTGATAGCGGGAAATCTCCCAGGCCAGCGTCGAGAAAACCCACGCGCCATAGCTGGTGAAAAGATCGCTGTTGGATTCGAAGATGGGTTTGTGCGAGGTATCGAAAATATTGATCCGGAGTCCCTCCGAGGTGAGATCGATCTGGACGCTTTTTTGGTCCTCGTCGGTGCCCTGGAGGACTTTTGCGAGGTCTTCGGTGATGTGCCGCAACATTTCCACTTCAACGGCGTTGACGGATTGAAAATTTCCTTGAGCCTTGCTCTGGCCGGAGGAGGCGTCCTTGTTCTGGTTGGGAATGATGCCGGTGGATTCCTTATTCACCGCGGAGAATGGATTGCGAAAGGCGCGTTCGACGGCTTCCTTGATTTTTGTATCCTGGGCGGTGAGCCAGAGCACGAGGAACAGCGCCATCATCGCGGTGATAAAATCCGCATAGGCGACTTTCCATGCGCCTCCGTGATGGCTGGCTCTGTGTTTCATGGGTTAGGCCGGTTTGGCCGGGGTCTTGAGAGCCTTGAGCATTTGCTCCAGGTCGTCGGCTGTGGGGCGCAGCTCACTGCTGAGACCGCGCCGGCCCAGCTCGATCGCTGTGATCGGGGCCATGCCGTTGGCGAATCCCACCACGCACGCAGCGATGCAGCGGGTGAAATCCAACTCGGCGGTGCCGATGAATTCGAGATTGGTGGCCAGCGGATTGAGAAATCCGTACGCGATGAAGATTCCCAGGAATGTCCCGACCAGCGCGGCCGCGACGCGTTCGCCGATCTGCTCGATGGGACCTGAAATGGACGCCATGGTGATGACGATGCCGAGGACGGCCGCGACGATTCCGAAGCCCGGCATGGCGTCGGCGGTTTTTGTGAGCACGTTGACCGGGGCGTAGTGTTCCTCTTCCATCCGGTTTAATTCCACATCCAACAGGAGCCGCAACTGGTCGGGTTTGATTTTTCCGTCGATGATGGGCCGGAGGCTGCCGCACAGGAATTGCATCGCGTGTTCGTTGCCCGAGAAGCTGGGATATTTGCTGAAGATGGAGCTGTTTTTGGGTTCGAGGACATGTTCTTCCAGGGCGATCATGCCGTTGCGGCGGCCGAGCAGGAACAATTCGTAAAGAACTTTGAGCAGTTCCTCGTAAGCCATCTTGTTGTGAGGAACGCCTTTGAGGCAGGTGATCAGGCCTTTAACCATGTCGATGAGCACCTTTCGGGGCGACATGATGATCAATGCGCCCAGAGCGGCTCCGCCGATAATCAGCAGTTCATTAAAGTGCAGCAGCACCACGAGCTTGCCGCCGCCCCATATGAATCCGCCCAATACCGACGCGAGGACTACAATGACTCCGATGACGATGATCATGAACGCTTCGCGGGCGCCGTGCGGCCGGCCAGGCCCGCTTCGTACCGCTGCAGATAAGCACGGATGGACAGGATTGCCTGTGAATGAATCTGGCAGATGCGGGATTCGGTCAGCCCAAAAACCTCGGCGATTTCCCTTAGGTGCAAATCCTCTCCGTAATATAATGCGAGCACCTTGCGCTGCACTTCGGGAATCTCTTTGAGCCGCTCCATGATCACCTGCTTCAACTCGCGCCGGGAAACCTCTTCGACGGGACCCAGATCGGAAGTGTCGGCAACCACTTCATATAAATTGGCCCCTTCAGTCCCATCGGACCCGCATGTGGCGTCCAAACAAATGAAAGCCGCGGGACGAATCTGGTTTAACAAATCGCTATATTCGGCGGAGGAAATATTCAAAGCCTTTGCGACTTGCGCCTCGGTCGGAGTCTGGCCCAGCTTTTGTTCCAGCTCGCCAATGACTCCCTGGAGACGACGCGCTTTTTCATGCACGGTGCGCGGAACCCAATCCATGCGCCGCAACTCATCCAGCATGGCTCCGCGAACGCGGACACGCGCGTAACTCTCAAAGGACGTGTTGCACGAAGGATCAAAGTTGCGCAGCGCCTGAAGCAGGCCGATCAAACCCGCGCTGTGCAGATCGTCGTGGTCCACATGCTCGGGCAACGTCATCGCCAAACGCCCCACCGCAGCCCGAACCAGCGGGAGATACTGTTCGACCAGGGCATTCTCAGTCCGGGTATCCGCATTTCGATGATACCGTTTCCAGAGTTCCTGGGGAGACGGGCGTGGTTCCAACACCGGAGCCGGCGTGGAAAAAGATTCACAAGAACTATTGCTCATACTTTTAAGGCGGCTTTCTTATTTGAAGGTGGTGTAGGACGGAAGGATCGGCGGTTTTGGATGGAATCACGCAGGCCGCTCAACCAGACCCGGGCCCACCATCGCGACAGAATGGCTGCCAAAAGAGCGGCGGCGCAAGCCCGCCAAAGTGTTGCCGGCCAAGGGCTACTGCAAGCCATGCCGGAAGCGCTTCCAATTAGAAATCCGACAATCGCTCCGAGAATCATTAAGGCCTTCATGTATATCGTTCCATGCCGGTTCAGCAGATGGTTTGCCACCACCAGCGCATTACTCCGGGTTCGTTCAGCGCTCAGTCTATTGATTGATTTCGCAAGGGAAAAAATCGTCGGGAACAGGACTGCGGAACTCTCCCGGTATTTTTTGCCCTGCGCTCACAAATCGGATGGTAAAATTTGTGCCGAAAACCAGATTCCACAGTTTGACCCGCCTCATTTCCTCGTCCAAATGCGTCAGGATCAGGTCAACCGGTCCGAACGGAGCAAAAGCTGAGGACTGTGCCAGCAACATTTCTGTTTCGTAAGCGGCATTGAGCACCAGGTGCACGGCCGGCGCATGCAAGCCCGACAATTGCTCGCGCAAGCCGGCCAGAGCCCGATCATCGCCCGGGGCGATGCCAGGCAAATCGATGAAATGCAGTCCCGAATTGGGGGAAGCCTCATGAGCAGACCGGTCCAGAGCCACACCCAGCATTTCGCAATGGACCGATAAGAACTCTGCGTTGTTGGAGCCGGCGCCATCGAGACGGGAAACGCGGGCAGCGCGTTCCTCGGTGAGCACGGCCATGGTCAGCCATTTGCAGAGCACCGTGGTTTTGCCGGAGCCGGGCGGTCCGATGAACACATGGGTTTGGGCATCGGTTGGATTTTTTGATGAGGCGTTTGCGCTCCGGTTTTTTGCCGACCAGACAGCGGCCAGGGCGGCGCGGACGCTTTGCCACTCCGCATCTCGCGAAGCTGGGCTGATGGGGTAGAGGGAATTTAATTGTGCCTGCACCGCCTCGGCATGTGCGGTGAGCAGTCCCATTGTTTCCAGCCAAGCCACGGTGGGCCATCGGGGCAAGGGTTCCGGGCGCATCAGGCGGCCCGAAGAGGGAATGCCGGGAAAGCTTTTGGGTGCGGCCTCTGAAAAGTGCGCGCCATTGGGCAGGCCGGCGACGATTTCGATCGATTTATGCCAGAGCCGGGCGAGGCCCTGTCCAGGCAGTTGGCGCATGCTCAGAACGACCGCGGAGGGGCCCAGTTGCCGGTGAACTTTCTCCAGCCCCGAGGCGGGGTTGCTCGCTACCAGGCGATAAGTCTTATAGGACATATCGAAATAATGGGTTTATTCCAGTGACGGGATCACGGCCGCATTCTGCACCTGCACACGTGGCGGAATTTCGGCATAGGAGAGCACCGCCAGGTCGACGAAGGTGGCCTCGAAAAATCTTCGGAACGCCAGGCGCAATTGCGGGCCGCAGAGCACGACGGGCTGCTGGTTGGCGGAGAGCATTTGCTGGACAAATTTGGAAAGCACGTCCATGACATGCCGGGCCAGTTTGGGTTCGATCACAAGCGCGACCTCGTTGGGCGACTGGCGCACGCCCTGGATCAGTTGCTGTTCCAGGCGGGGGTCCATGGTAATGGCCCGGAGCTGGCCGGAGTCGTTTTGATAGGACTTGGTGATTTGAGGTCCCAGCGCGCGCCGGGCATATTCGGAAAGTTCGTCCGGATTTTTGGTCAACGGCGCATAGTCGCTGATTTTCTCCAGGATCCCCGCCAGGTTGCGGATGGACACGCCTTCGGCCAGCAGGTTCTGGAGAATGCGCTGGACCTGGCCGATCGTGAGCTGGGCGGGTATCAATTCATTGACCACGGCCGCGTGCGTCTGCTTGAGGTGATCCATGAGAGTCTGTACATCCTGGCGCGTCAGAATTTCGTGACAATGGCGCCGCACGCTTTCGGCCAGGTGCGTCACGAGCACCGATGCGGCGTCGACCACCGTATATCCGGCGGCCTCGGCTGCCTTTCGTTCCACGTCGGTGACCCAGGTTGCGGGCAATTGAAAAACCGGTTCGACGGTTGGGACGCCTTTCAAGGAGACTTTGCTGTTGGTGGCATTCATCGCCAGCCAATGGGCGGGCATGAGCTGGCCCTGGGCGATGGAGTTGCCCTTGAGCAGGAACCGGTACTCGTTCATGCCCAGTTGCAGGTTGTCGCGCAGGCGAATGGGCGGGATAAGCACGCCGATGTCCTGCGCAAAATTACGGCGCACCCCTGTGACGCGTTCCAGGAGATCGCCTCCCTTCTGGGAATCGGCCAGCGAAACCAATCCGTATCCAAGCTCGATCTGCAAGGTGTCCAGCGTGAGCAAATCTTCCATCTGATCCACGGCTTTGGCTTCGGCAGCCGTGCTGGCCGGCGCGCCCGGTTGCCGGGCCCTGGAGCCATGAG
>DASRKU010000363.1:0-5453 GCA_035648815.1 Verrucomicrobiia bacterium
CTTCGGTGTCTATCGCCATAATCCGATATTTACGGAGAACCGGATCGGAGGGAGCACAGGAGATTTTCGTGGGACTGCCACTTGGCGCGCTCAATGGAATAATTGCGCCGCTCCACTTCCGCCAACAAATCCTTGGGGTCGGTTCCCGCGTCCAAGAGACACTCAGGAAACGATTCAATGAGAAGAAACTTCGGATTGAATGACATGCCCCTCAGCATGTGCAACTCGTACCCTTCGATATCGGACTTGAGGAAATCCGGCCTTGGGATCTGCAATGAATCCAAAGTCACCATAGGCACGGAAATGCCTTGCGCCCCCTGGCGGGTTTTGCTCTGAGCATCATTCTTGTCACTTTGCACAACCGAGATTTCTCCGACCCGATCCCCGACGGCTACTGGGACAATCGTGACGTTTCC
This sequence comes from Verrucomicrobiia bacterium, assembly GCA_035648815.1. Lineage (GTDB taxonomy): Bacteria > Verrucomicrobiota > Verrucomicrobiia > Limisphaerales > BOG-1460 > DASRKU01. The sequence goes on from DASRKU010000363.1 coordinate 417, forward strand.
AAGTCCGGCAACCCTTTTTTCCAGCTTGAGGCGGTTATCCGGGTCGGGTTCAAACGCAAACACTTTTCCCGACGGACCCGTGAGCTGCGATAGCAAATGCGTGTAATAGCCCCAGTGCGCCCCGAGGTCGTAGCACACCATCCCCGGCTTGACCACTTTTCGCACCCACTCAGTCTCCACCGGTTCGTAGTCGAGCCATTGATCGAACAATCGGTACGACCAGATCGGCAATTTCAGAGTCGGCGCCAGCCGACGCTTCAACATCCGCAGACTGTTGAGCCATCCATGTCTCTGTTCAGTATCAACGGGCATATATTAAGGTTTGCCAGCCTAAATCTTATCTTGCCTCAAACTGCTTTAGCCATAAAAAAACGCTTGAACCGATCAGCCGATCAAGCAGTCTCAAGGGCTGAGTTTTCTCATGGACAAACTGCACATCGCCATTGTTCACAGGGTCCCCCTCCCGGCAAAACGCTACGGGGGCACCGAACGGACACTTTGGTGGCTGGCGCAGGCCTTCAACGAAATGGGACATCGCGTTTCGCTGGTGCTGCCTCAAGGTTCCCAATGTCCCTTTGCCACAGTCATCCCATTCTCCTCGCCCGATCAGGTGGAGGGACTGATTCCCAAAGATGCCGACGTCGTGCAGGCAACCTATCTGTTAAAGACCTCCAAGCCGTTCCTGATGACGATGAATGGCAATGCTTTCCCGGGTGAAAAGTTCCACCCCAATACAGTCTTTGTCTCGAGGGACCACGCGCGCAGACACAAGAGCGAAGCGTTTGTTTATCCCTGCGTTCGGCCTGAGGATTATCCGGCGCTGGAGCCGGAGGCGAAGGAGCCTTTCTGCATGTTTCTCGCCAAGGCCCGCTGGAAAGTAAAAAATGTGAAAGGCGCCATTGACGTCTCACGCGCGGCCGGCGTCCCGATTCGCATCATTGGCGGATGGCGCCCCTCACTCAGCCGCAAGGTCCGGTGGCTGGGGTGGGTGGATGACGAGCGGAAGAAACAGACGCTCAAAAATGGTTCGGCCCTTCTCTTTCCTGTGCGGTGGCATGAACCGTTCGGGGTCGCCATCTTCGAGGCGATGGTGACGGGCTCGCCGGTTTTCGGCACGCCTTATGGGTCGCTGCCGGAACTGGTCCCCGAGGGAACCGGGTTTCTGTCCAGCCACACCAGCGAACTCGCGAATGCGTTGAAGAAGTACGACCAATACGACCGCCAGGCGATCCGGAAATATGTCCTGGACCATTATACGCCCCGACACATGGCTGAAAAATATTTGGAGTATTCCCTCCATGTGATGTCTGGCAAAACCTTGAATCCGCACGAACCGGAAGCGCTGACGAAAGTGTCTCCCCTCACCTTGCTGGATTGGGAATATTGAATGAGAGGGGATGACGCGTCGTAAGTCCGACGGCCTGCTAGCGGAATACCGTTGGCTCACCTGCTGAGGGTTTCCTCATATTGAGCTGCGATTTTCGCCCAGGCGAAATCGCTCAGGTCCAGCCGGTTTAACCCCCGCAGAAAGACATTGTATTTTTCCAGGTTCAGCACGTTCTCTTTCACGGCTTGAGCCCAGTTGTCCTGGTCCAATCCTTCGACAACCACTCCCAGGGCCTGATACCCCGGTATCTCATGGAAAACGCACGCCTGGCTGACGATGACAGGAAGCTTGTGCTGTAATGCCTCCAGCACCGTCAGGGGAAACCCCTCAAACCTGCTCGGAAACAAAAGGAAATCAGCCTCTTCATAGTATCGCGACATCTGCTCGGGAGGCACTCGCCCGATGTAATCGATGAAATCCCATTTGCGGCCGCGGCTGTATGCGGGAAAATCGGCAAAGCCCACGATCCTCAGACGAACGTCATGTCCCTCCGCGCGCAGCTTCTCCACGATCCCTGTGGCAAGGTCCAGACCTTTGCGGTAGACCGTTGAGCCGACGATCAGCGCACGGAAGGTCCGTGAGGTTTTGTTTTCCCGCTTCTTTGCTTCCGACGCCTCAAAGCCATTGTAGATGACGCGGCCCCTGGTTTTTTCCACCCGATAACGGCTGGCATAAAACCGTTGGGTGTATTCGTTAATAAAAGTGAAAAAGTCGACCCCACGGCAGGTCCGCTTCTCTGCAAAAAAATGAACCCATCGGTAGAAAAAATAAAATGCCTTCACCGGCAGGAATTTCCACGGCAGCCCCCGCACAACGTATTGGCTGATCTCATCGAAATTCGAGCCGTGAACGGTGACGATCAACTGCATTCCCGTGGGCAGCTCCGATCGAAAAAAAGCGGGGAAAAACGCGTACTCGATTCCGTGGACATTCACGATCCCGATCGAGTCTTGAGGAAGCGCCCTTAACAATTTGTAAAGCTTGTAACTGTAGGCGTAGCGGCCCAGAAAAAACATCTTATCGGCGATGCCTCTCCAGGATGCCTTCACATTGATGCAACGAACGCCGGCGTATTCGAACTCCTTCCCGCGCGCGGGATCGCTGCAAATCAGGCACAGGTCCCGTTTGAAATCAGGACGAAAATGGTCGAGCAGATTTCTGACGACTTGCTCCACGCCCCCGCCCGCCAGGGGCGAGTTATTGAGAGCGATGTACTTCATTACTGCGGGCAACGATCATTGTCTGGCGCACGCCGCTGAGAATGCTCCAGAAGTAACAAAAGGTGTGATAGAGGAACTTCGGCATTCGACCCAGGTACCGCGAGAGTGGAAGCCAGGCGTGAGTCACAATGCAGGTTCTTTCCACTTTGAAACCCGCTATGGCGAACAAATTACCCAACAGCAGCGGTGTCCAGCAGTAGAGATGCTGGTTCACGTCCTTCTCGTCGTACGTCCGCTCATTGCGCCATGCCTTGAGCGGAACGTAGAAAACGATCTTCCCGTCCTCCTTCAATCTGCCACGGAGTGAACGGAGTGTTTCCAGCGGGTTGTGAACATGCTCCAGCGCGTGGTTGGACATGATCAGATCAAACCGCAGGTTCCCGGGAAGCGCCTCCACTGAATCGACGGCGACGATCCCATTGCGCAGGGCTATTTCCCGGGCTTTCGGATTTATTTCCACCCCGTACTTTCCCTTGCAGTGGTAGCCCGCCAGGAAGTACCCGCCGCCACAGCCAAAGTCCAACACGACCGAGTCGGGCCCTATGAAGCCGGAGAATTTCCACGCGTCGCACAGGACTGCGAGTTCACCAATTTTCTTTTGCCAGGCGAAATATTCCTGATCGTAATAGCTTTCCATTTTCTCGATTACAGCTGCATTCGGGACAACAGATTTTTTAGAAAATAAAGTCCAGTCATGTTCGAGAAGATTTTGACGATTCTCACGAGAGCGAAAGCGGCGGCTCGAACAAGGGGCAAGCTATAATGTTTTCGAACGAAAAGATAGTGATTCCTCCATAGCATCCATTCCTGCCGCCACAACGGCAGCGAGTTGACCTTCTTCTGCCCACCGCTCCGGACCAAGTCGTTGCGATGATACGATTTGAGGACGTCTCCACAGTAATAAATTCTGTGGCCCGCTTCGCGGATGCTGAGGTACAGGTCGGATTCATCCCGAAACGTGTTCCCGTAGAACAGGCGCTCGTCCTCCTTGATCAGGTTATAGACCGCAGTGCGTATGAAGCTGGACGCATGGGCGTTTTCCACGAACCCGGAATACTCCTGCGTCCCGTCCACGTAGATCTCCTTGCTCAAGGCGCCAATGCGGACAAAATTGTTGGGCGGGTTTCGATAATGCACTTCGCCCCGCGCTTCGAGTCTCAAGGGGCATACGACCGCGACATCCCCGGGCAGTTTGTCGATGATCGTTTTTGCCTTCGCCAGGAAACGCGGGTCGTCGATCTGAACGTCATCCTCCACGATGTATAGCCATGGCGAGCGCGCCATTGCCGCGCCGATATTGCGGCTGGCCGGGGCCCCCTTGTTCTGCCCATTGCGGATGTAGCGCACGCGCGGAGAAATGGCCGGAAATTCGGCCGCAATTTCCTTTTCGAAGAAATTCCCGGTCCCATCCCCGCTGCAGTCATCCACCACGATCAATTCATAGTCCAAAAAATCCTGGCGGCTCAAGCCGGGCAGAAATATCTCTCGAATGGATTTCAGCCGGTTGTAGGAAGGCAGAACAATGGTGAAAAAGGGATTCATGCGAGCGGCTATTGCTTCGCTGCGACGCGCAACACCGTCAACGAACAGGGCGGAAACGTGTGATCGAAATCCGGGACGTCCCACCTCGCGCTGGCGAGCCTCGGCGTGACCCGGCGCGGCAATTCGAATGAATTCTCCGCTTTCAGGCTTTCTGCCGTCAGCACTGTCTCGGTGCCGCTGACACGCTGGCGCCGCGCGATTCCATCCAGGTGCACGCCGGCGGAAATGGCGTTCGTCCCCGCATTCACAATCTTCAATATGATTTCGCCGGCCTTGTCATCCCGCGTGGCGCTGGCAAAAACAGTCCGCAGCGGTTCCGCGGCGCCGTCTTCGGCATTCAATCGGACCGATAGCACCACGTCGCCCCGATTTCGACTGAACAGTTGCTGCGCGTAATAGTCGGGCGTGGCAACAACCCGCAGGTTATCAAACCAGATGAGATTCGGACGCCATTGCCAGGCATCCTCGTGCGCCAAAAGAGGCGCATACGAAGCCATCCGCACCACGTCCGCATTCCGCTCAAAGCCGGTCATCATCGCCGCCTCAGCCAATGCGGATTCCAGCGTGTTCCCGCGATCGGCAACGTGGGCTGCATACTCGCCTGCAAAAACCTTGGGCCCCGCGCGATCATACCGGTCATACCGGTGCGTGTGGTCCAGAAACCATTGCGGGGAGCGATAAAAATGCTCGTCCACCAAATCGGTCTTCATGCGCCGGTGCTGGGTCCACAGATAATCGAATCGCTGGCCATCAGGATCGGGGCCTGATGCGCCCACGAGCTGGACGTCCGGGTATTTGGATTTCAGGGTCTTGGCGAACCTGGCGTATCGCTCGACGTATTGCGGCCCCCATTGTTCGTTGCCGACGCCTAAAAGTTTCAGTCCAAAC
>DASRKU010000364.1:0-3914 GCA_035648815.1 Verrucomicrobiia bacterium
GCTTCGGGTGGAATCCGTGGCTTGGGTTGCGGAACGCAAGGATGTCCTCAGCACGTTTTTTGGGCTTTTGGCTTTGTTTGCCTACACGCGATACGCTCGAAGTTGTCGAGGGTCGAGTGTCGAGAGTCGAGAGGAAGGAACCCTCACCCCGTCCCTCTCCCATCGGATGGGAGAGGGTGCCCGAAGGGCGGGTGAGGGTCCGGGAGTGGGTGTGGGAGAGGGACGGCGTGCGGGTTTCCTTTACTCGACTCTCGACCTTCGACCCTCGACATCTTTGAGCGTACCGCCCATACGCCATCAGGCTCAGCAGCCCAAAAAACGTGCTGAGGACATCCTTGCGTTCCGCAACCCAAGCCACGGATTCCACGCGAAGCGGGTGCAATGCAAACAGGGCCGCGATGATCCAGCTTCTCCAGGTCGTTCCAGTCAACCGCTTCAAAAGCAGGAATACCAGCAGGCCATTTATCGTGTGGACAAAAACGCTGGTGAAATGGTGACCCCAAGGTTGGACGCCGAACAACTGGCAGTCGAGCATGTGGGAGATCCACGTGATGGGGTGCCAGTTTGCGGCTTCTGACGTGGTGAAAGCCCACCGCAGCCCCTGCCACGTTAAGCCACCCTGCACGAACCCGTTTTCCCAAATATACTGGGGATCATCGTAGAGAATGAATCCGTTCCGGGTCGCAGGCCAAAACGTCCACAGGATTAATCCGCACAACAGCGCGCCCAGGGCGGGGACTTTCCAGATTATCAAACGATGCAATGAATCGAACTGAGTTTTTTCGGAGCCCGACATGGGGCGGGAATCAGTTCGCGCCGTGATCTTCATGCATATGCGTGAACGCAACGGGCGCCGCTGTTCTCCTCTCGAACACGACCGGCTCGCTGGCCAGGCCGATCCTGTCGATCCTCGACACTGCGATTGCCTCGGGACGCGAATTGCGAAAATTCTTCACCGATTCTTTTCCCGCCAGAATTTCCGTGGTCCAATTTTCACCTGAGCGGGTCTGGATCAGCCACCAACTGGTTTGATCGCGCTGAGAAGGTTTTCCAAGCATCAACTGGAGCCCGCCTCTTTGGGATGCGCTCAGGAACAAAGCGGGCATGGCCGGCTTGTTCGTGCCAAGCCACGGCGTCGCCGGAACCAGCGCCGGCTCCCGGTTGACCATGGTCTGCAGCTTCGCCGCTGTGCGGCTGTCTCCCATCAGGCTGCTCGCGTTGTAGCAGATGTAACCCGTTACCCCCGGCTCCTTGCGAATCAAATGGATCTGTCCGGGAATCTCCTCGGGCTTCCACAGGTCCGCCCGAACCACGCTCAGCCCAGGCCAAAGATGCCGGCCCTTCGGATTCTGCCGCGCCCACCAACTCAGCAGCTTGCCAAAATTCTGCTCCCTCGAATCCATCGGCCAGTAAAGCTGCGGCGACAGGTAATCCACCCAGCCCGTCAAAAGCCACTTGCGCGAGTCCGCAAAAAGCGTTGCGTAAGCGTCCATCCCCTTGATCTGCGGCGGATAACCCGGACGCCAAATTCCACGCGGACTCACCCCGAACTTCACCCACGGCTTGGCCGCTTTGATCGATCGATACGTCCGCTCAAGGAACGTGTTCACGTTCTGACGCCGCCAATCCTCCCGCGACATCTCCCCCTGCCGCCCCCCGGCCACATATCGCCGCCAACTGGTCTCGTCAGGAAACTCAGCGTCGGTTCCCGCATCGGCTTTGTCCGGATAAAAATAATCATCGAAATGCACCGCATCGATGTCATAGCGCCGCACGACGTCCATGACGACGGAGAGCGAGTAATCGCGGACGCCGGGTTCTCCCGGGTCGAGCCACAAATATTTGCCGTAATGTTTGACGAACTCGGGGTGGGTCCTGCTGATGTGGTTGGCGGCGATGGGAGACTTGCCGCTGAAATGGAGTGCCCGATACGGATTGAACCAGGCGTGCAATTCGAGGCCCCGCTTGTGCGCTTCCTGCACTGCGAAGGCAAGCGGATCGTAATATGGCGTCGGGGCTTTACCCATCACCCCTGACAGATACTCCGACCACGGTTCGATTGTGGACGCGTAGAGCGCGTCGCACGCGGGGCGCACCTGGAGCACGACGGCATTGAATCTCAACTCCACAGCCCGATCCAGGATCTGCAGCAATTGTCTTTTTTGCTCTTCAGCGCTGAGACCCGGCCTGGACGGCCAATCAATATTCGCAACCGTGGCGATCCACATCCCCCGAAATTCGCGGGCCGCTTCAGGCGGGACCAGGGTGGAACGCTGGTACCCGGAAGCCACCGCTGCCGAAGCGCCGCCAGGTCGTAGAAGGATCACCCCAGCCAGCAGGAGCCACGGGAAGGCCGAAGGGCGACGTGAGAAGGACGAGGCGCGGGTCCGGCTTTGGATTCTCGAGCTGCGACTGGCGATTTCTTGGAGATAAATCACAGATTCAAAGAGCATTCTAAATAGCCGGGAGGAAAGAGCGAAAAAAATTTAACAAAATCTTGTTGAAGATCATGGAAAGTTGCGATACAAACAGTCAGCAGGGTTGTTAATGGATTAGACAGGTTCAGTTAAATCGGCACAATTCAAATCTCGGTTCCTCACCATTAGTTGTGCTCCGGCGGGACGTGTCACCCTGTATGTTGTGGTTTTTCCACTTTACTAACAGGTCAAACTTTGCTTTTGTAGAAATAATGTATCTCAAGAACTTAACCGTTTTAGGCTTTAAGTCCTTTGCAGACAAGACTTCGCTCAATTTTCAGCCTGGTGTGACAGCCATTGTAGGCCCCAATGGGTGTGGTAAGAGCAATGTCTCGGACGCTATACGTTGGGTACTGGGCGAACAATCCGCCAAGGCGCTGCGAGGTGACGAAATGGCGGATGTCATTTTCAATGGCACCGACGGCCGCAAAGCCATCGGCATGGCCGAGGTCTCTCTCACCCTCGGAGGCGTCGACGAGGCGAACCTCCAGGCCGCCGGAGTCGAAGTCGCCTATAACGAAGTCAGCATCACCCGGCGAATCTTTAGGGATGGCGGCAGCGAGTATTTTATCAACAAGGTCCCGTGCCGGCTGAAAGACATTCAGCAACTGTTCATGGGCACCGGGGTGGGGCGGACAAGCTACAGCATCCTTGCCCAGGGACATATCACACAGCTTCTGTCCAGCAAACCCGAGGATCGCCGCGTCATCTTCGAGGAAGCGGCGGGCATCACCAAATACAAATCGCAGAAAAGGGAAGCGCTCCGGAAGCTGGATTACAGCGAGCAGAACCTGGTGCGTGTGGCCGACCTGATCCGCGAAGTCAAACGGCAGATCGGCTCGCTCCAGCGGCAGGCCGGCAAAGCCAGGCGCTACAAACAAATTTCCCAGGAACTGCAACACCTCGATACCCAGTTGGCCCGGCATCAGTTCGATGTCCTCCACGCCGAGATCGAGCAGAAACAGGCGCAAGCCGAAAAGCTGCGCACCGAAATCGAATCCGGCTCAGCCCGCATGCTGCGCTGTGAGGACGAGATCGGCGAGCTGCGCGAACGCTTGTCGGAGCTGGAACAACAGATCGCGTTGACCCAGCAACAAGGTTTGGAGCTCAAGGGTGAAATGGACCGGCACGAGAGCCGCATTCATTTTAATGAAGAACGGCTGCGGGAATTGGCGGACCAGAATGCAAAGGCGCTTTCGGACATCACGCAGGGCGAGGAGCGGCGCAAGGCGGCTGATGAGGAATTAACCGCCGTCGCGGCGCGTCTGCGCTCTTCCGAAGCTGCTCTGGCAGCCAATCGCGAATCTCTCCACTCCCGCCAGGAGGCGCTGGACGCGCTGGAAAAGGACCTGCAGAACCGCCAGGACAGCCTGCGCCAGGCCCAGGCGGACGCCTTTTCTGCGGCCCAGGACTTGAGCCGCGTCCGAAATGAAATTA
>DASRKU010000365.1:0-7084 GCA_035648815.1 Verrucomicrobiia bacterium
TCGCTGCGCTCCTCCAAACACAGCCGCGCTCCTCCAACAGCGAGTGCCTCTTTTAATCACCCAGCGCGGGCGGGCCGTTTGTCGTGGGGATCTCCGGCTGAGGCGCAAGGTCCCGCAGAGTGCGAATCGGATGGAATGGAAGCAACATCAGGCGCGGAAGAAGAAACAGCGGCTCACTCTTTGGCTCGTGAAGGGTGCCGGTGATCTCGTACTGAAACAATTTGCTGACCGGCCATAACGCCAGGCTCAGGAACCGCCCGAGAACCCAGGTATCCCGCAGCAATTCTGCCTCCGCCTGCGCGTTGACCCGCTCTTTCAAATCCACCGCTCCCCAATACCGCAGCCGCATTATCGAGGCGCGAATCTCCAGGTCATCCGAATGGATCACCCCGTTGGTAATGTTGAAAGATGCCGAGCCTTCGCTGGCGCGGCTGCTCCCAAGCCCGGGCACAAGCGTGTCCAGGACCGGTGAGAAAATTCCGAAGATTGGAATTTCCCAGATCAAGCCGTCCCGGATGCTGACCCGTCCAGCTCCCTGCCAGCTTTGCCAGTCCCTGGAATTGGCGTGCGTCACATCCAGCCGGCCGCCCAGAATCCCTTCCAAACGATTGGACCTGGACGATAAATCCACCATCAACTGGTGGAGGTCCGCGCCGGAAACATTCGCGACAAAGCTGAAATCGGCGCTGCGATTTGTCTGAAAATCAAATTCGGCGTCCCCGGACCCGGTGCCTCCATAAAACTCGGCCCGCAAATCCCGCAGGAGCAACCGGCGTCCGACCCAGTCCACTTTTCCCTGGATCCGCGGCGTTCTGAACCGCCACCACTCCAGCGGGCTGCTGTCCATGCTGAAATGCAGATCAGCCTTGCTCTCGTCGTGCATGGGAATAATGCCGTTGACGCGCACCGTCGGCGGAATCATAAAGCGGTAAGGCTCCAGAATCGTTCCGATGCGCGGTCCGATGGCGCGCGCGACGACCAGAGGTTCGGCTGTGCTGAAGCCATTGGTCACAGAAATGGTTTCAGAGGAAAAATCAACCGTCGCGGCCGTGGCCGTCATGTGCTGCGCTCCGCCGCCGCGGATAATTCGAGGCCCGGTCACGGACAGGAAACCGTTGGTGTATTGCATGGCGGCTTCAAGGCTGTCGGCCGATTGGTCACGGACCGAAAAATTGGTCACCGCGACGCGGGCGTTGATGCCAATGCGCTCAAGCTCGTACCATCGGCCCCAGATCTCGCCGTCGATCATCGGCGGCCGGCTGAATGTGACCTGGTCGAAGGCGCGTTGCTGCCTGGGTGTGAACAGCGGTCGCAGCGCGTTCAGGTCGATGGTGCTGCGCACCTTGAAGTAATAGTTCCGGGTTCGTTCATCGGCCCGATGCGAAAAGGCGACGCTGCCTTCGGGCCGGGTGGCCACGATATCCGGCAGTTCCCAAACTTCGTTGGAGTAGTTGAAGTGGCCCTGGGCGGAGGTGATAGGCACGGCTCGAAAAGTGGCATCCTCCAGCCGAAAATGGCCATGCAACTGAACGCTGGGTTTGACGTCCAGCCGCCAATCCGGGTGGCGGTTGGTCCATTCGGGAAGCACGACAGAACCCATTGCCTGGATTACCGGCGGCTTTTCCCATGTGTATTGGGAGAGCCAGTGGCGGCTCTTCTCTGTCAGCAGCGGCGAAAGCTTTTGCACATCGAAATCCGATGAGCCTGTGAAAGCCAGCATGCGCGACGGCACATCCAGGCTCGCCTTCGCATGCAGCCGGCCGCCGTAAAGCCTGGCATCGATTGAGCCGGCCTCGAGCAGCGGCGCGCGCCACTGTCCCCGGCTCGCCACGTCATCGGCCTGCAATGTCGGCGTTCGCAGCCCGTTTGCGGCGCATTTCCAGTCCAGCGCGTACGGCTCCAACCGCGTCCACCATGCCCCCCCGGGCAGCGCTCGCGGAGATGGCTCCGAAGCCCTCGAGAAGCTCCCGCTCACTTGCAGGTTCGTCGCCCCTCCCCACTTCGATTGCACCTGGGCCGCTGTCACCTGTCCGTGCCCGGAGCGGGGCAGGGAGTTCGTAAACGATTGAACCCACTGAAACGCGAAGTCGGCCCCCGAAGCCGCGCCCCACTGGGTTTCCAGGACGTCGGCTGACAGCTTCAGATCCGCCACGACTTCGTTGGTGGTCTTTGCCGGCGCGGTCAGATTCAGCCGCAAATTCAACCCGGTCAAACCTCCCCAGCGGGTCTTGGCCCTCCCGGCTTTCAACGTGATCTCCGCATGAGACCACTCGCTGCCCGCTGCCGGTGAAAGGCGCACCCGCGCCCGACCCCGGTCGAAATTCCCCCACGGAGTCTCCGCGTCGGGAGCCTCGATCCCGCCCTTCACCACAAAACTTTGCAGGTCCAGGGCGTCGCCGCGGACATCCAACACCAGTTGCGGAGGCGACTCAAAATGCACTTGTGCGATCAGCCCGGCCCAGCGGCGCGCCCGGCGCAACAACTCCTCGGTCGGCGCATGTTCCCGGGGCTGGAATACTTTCCATTTCCGGATCGCGGATGCATTGGTGATGCTGCCGGTCAATTGCATCGAACCGCCGCCAAATTGGGCGCTGAAGCCGGACAACTTCCACACGTCGCCTGGAAGCAACCACAATTCAGATTGAATATTGCTGATCGTGAGGCTTCCCGCCGCGCCGTTGGTATCGGAGGTCGGCATCGTCAGCCGGCCCTCGTGCAGGACAAGGGAGCCCACCTGGAGCTGCAGCCGGGCCAGAGCCCGATAATCCAGTTGCACTTCCACTTCCTCGATTGTCAGCCGTGGACTGATGGACGGGTCGGTGCCCTCGAAGCGCACGTTCTCAGCGACGATGCCATGGTCCCAGCGCCAGCGGATCCTGGAGAACTGCAGATCCACTCCTCGGGCCCGCAGTTTCTGGAGCAAGGGCCTTTTGACGAATCCCGGCAGGCCCACCTGGTTCACATATAACAGCGCGCCAAGCACTGCGAGGAGCACCAGCCACATCGTGATGCGGACCCGGCGAAAGGCGATTCGACACACCCGCCAGAGCCGGCTTTTGTCGCGCAGGGGCATGCGTCAGTGGATGTAAGCGGGGATGGTCAGATACGTTTTGATGTACTGGTAAAGTCCCCAGGGAAACTCAAAAATCCAGGGCTCATTATCGAGAGTCGTCATGGCGTACGGAAATCCCGAAGGCGCCTGCGCCCCAAATGCCACGCTCAATTTGGTCCCGGTCTTAAGCTCCACCGTGATTCGGTGTTCGTTCGTTCCAAAACCATACGCCGCCTGGTTCTCACCCGCGCGCCCGACCCATGCTGCTGCGGCCAATTGTCCCATGTAATGCGCAACTTCATCCATCGCCAGGTCGTTCCGGATCATCCCCACCGACCCGGGCCGGATCGACCAACTGTTCGTTCCCCGGTGATCCATCGCCTGGGTCTTGCCATCCTGTTCAATCATGATCCCCGCGACGTCGCTCTCGTTGAAATTCCATATCCGGCGCTCGCGCAACTCCCAGCCCGCCCCGGGCAGCGCCGCAACATCCGCCAGCTTCACCGTGTAAAGGGAACTTTCGTCGGTGCGCCGCGCGAAAATTTTATCCTCCAGGTTGGTGCCAAAATCCAGCTCGGTCAGCCGTACGTTGGTCACCGTTCCAGCGATGTTGACCGGCGTTTTAAAAATGTATTCCGCGGAGGGAGAAGCCAGCCCCTTTTCCGGAAGATCCGGGTCGGTCACCACGTCTTTGACAAAATCAACAACCTGCAGGCCGCTCAACCGGCTGATAAACTCATCCACAGCGCCCTTGTCAGCCGGAAAACCCTGCGGAGACACAATGCACTCGCCGTTTGTCTGAAACTGAAGCGAGAAATGATCCCGCGCCGTCACGACTTCAATCTCCGAGATCGGGCTGCTTAACGATACGAGGTGCCGATCGCGAAAATTTTCGTACTGCCAGGATCCCAGCAGTTCCTTGGACACGGTCAGGAGCGCGTTTTGGTCGGCGCGCCGGGCATAGACCTGGCCGGAATTGTTTGTGGGGCTCCGGCCAAATTCCAGCAAGACCCTGTTCGTGGCGCCCTCGGCCAGCGCCAGGCTCAACTCTGGAGTTTGCAGGCCGAAAGAATCCAAATCGGTTTTTGGATCGTCGGAAACAAACCGCTGCGCGCGCAAACGCTGGATCCTCTGCAGCGCCTTTTCCACTTTTTCACTGTCCGCGCGCGTTTCCCATCCGGGCAGGATCATGCGCCAGAGCCCGTTGGTCGGATTGCGCTGCAGCGCGAACCATGTTTTGCCGGAGTTGGTCACCAGCAGCCGGTCGAATGTGAACTGTCCCAGGTCAACCAGGCGCGGGTCCCGCCACTGATCGGCCAGGCCCGGAATCAGCCCCAGCAGCCCGGCGTCAATCACATACACTTCGCCCACCCCGACCACCTGCAGAAAGAATTGATCGCCCAAAGGCGTCCGAATGCCAATGTGCAACAAGGTTTGCTGATCTCCCTGTTGAAGCATCACCGATTGTTGCGGCGGCTCAAACCCGTAGTTTTCGTTGACCTCGGGGATATTCTTCAGTTCCTGTGCGGTGATGGAGGTCGCGGGGGTCATGTGTTCCAATGCCTGGACCAGAGCGTTGATGGCCGAATTTTCAGCTGGGGAATTAACGGGCTTTGTCAGCACCCAAACGCCATTGGTCCGGTCAGCGCGGATTTCCAATTGGCCCTTGGGGACGACCCGGACGCTGCTCACCGCCGATGCCCTCAGCGCCGGCAACACCCGGGCGGGCCCGGTTGGAGCAACTTGCAGCCGGCGCTCGAAAAAGTAGATGAACGCAAACAATCCCACCGCCACGGTGGTCCAGATCCAGGTCGCCTTCGCAGTCATGGCTGCCTGTTCAACTGCGCCTCCGCAGCCATACCATCCCGCCCAGAAACAGCACGCCTCCGGGGATGGCAGCCAGGAGAATCCAATTCAGCGCGTTCACCTGGCTTCGCGTTACCAGCAGGCGATACTCCGTGACCGGCCGGGCGCTTGCCCCTTCCAAAAGCAGCGTGCGATCCAATAGCCAGTTCACTGCGTAACCGGCAAAATCCCGGTTGGGCGCCGCGTAATCCAGGTCAATCAATTGATTGTCCAGGAACAGGGAATCGCCAATCACAAGAATCCGCGTCGTGCCTCGCTGCGGAACCATTCCTTTGAGCGCGGCTTTTTCAACGGCGACCATGACCGGCATCGCGTGCTTGTTCTGAGCCGCCCCGCCGTGCAGCAAATACGAGCGCGGTCCGGAGAAGGCAATCTCGTCGATCCTCACCCCTTCGGGCGACTCGGCTGCGGTCCCGACGTGGCTGATTTCTCGCGGGAGTATTAATCTGAGCCGCCGGCCGGTCAGCGGATTGACGACCGGATGTCCCCTGAAGTCGTTCACGACGACGTCGGAACCACCCGTCGTGTTTTCCGGATCCTTAATCGTGTCGGTTCCGACCTGCACACCCCATTTGGCCAGGATTTTTTCCAATCCCGCGTGGCCCTTGGAAGACATGTTGAACAGAACCAGCAACCGCCCTCCTTCGCTCAGGTAATGGTCGATCTGGTCCAGTTCATCCGGGGGAAAAACATCGGTCGGTCCGGCGATGATCAGTAAACTGCAGTCCAATGGCACAGAATTGCTGCCGACGAGCGTCAGCGGTTGCACGTCGACGTAATTCTGGCGCAGAACGGACGCAAACTGCGCGTATCCGGCATCGCCAGCGTCGTCCAGGCGATGCTCGCCGTGGCCCTGAAGGTAACAGGCCTGGAAAGGCTTGGGATTTATCACCGCGAGGATCGCGGCGGTGAACATCATCTCGCCGTTGAAGGCCACGGGTTTTTTCCGGTACTCGCGTTCCGTGTCGTTGGGGACCTGTTCAAATGTGTATTGCACCAGCGCGTTGCCATCCACAATCTTCGTCCGGCCCTCGCAATCAAAGAGCACCAGGTTTTTGTTTGTCGATGCGCCCAGTCTGTACTTCGCTTTGAGCTCCTGCACACCCCCGGGATCACGATAGTAATCCACCTTCGACACCGTGATCCTCGGATTGTTCGAATGGTATTCCTTCAGCAGCTCGGCCACGTCCGAATACATCGGTTCTTCCTTGCTGTAAAAGAGCGTGATCTGGATGTGGTTTGTCAGTGTGCGGAGGAGGTGCACCGTCCGGGAGGATAATTCCACCCCGGTCCGGGTGCTGAGATAGAACCTCTGAAAATAATGCCCGCTGAGATAATTGAGCATCACCAGCACCGCCAGGGCCATCACGGCCGCCAGGATGGCGTTGAAGCCCATCCCCCATCTGCGGCGATGGGAGAAGCTCGGAGTCGTTCGGGGGCCGGCTCCCATGGTTATTTCCACCGACGGCTGCCGAGCACGCGCAGCGTCAGGAAAAGGAAAAAGAACGTCAGGCTCAGGTACAAAATCACCGGCCGGGTGTCCACGACGCCCCGGACAAAGTCATGCATCTGTTCGGGCAGGGCGAACATGGAAAGCGCCTGCGCCTGCCAATCGGGTCCCGGCAGGCGGTCGGCCAGGAAACTCAACAGGAAAAGGCTGAAGCAAAGGAGCAGCCCGATCATGGCCGCCGTCATCTGGCTGCGGGTCAGGGCCGATGCAAAACAGCCCAGGGAAATAAACACGCATCCCAGCAGGAAAATTCCGAGAAAGGTCGACCCCACAATCTCCGCATCGAACGCCGCCGGATCGCTCGTGTAATGCCGCACGATCAAAATGCAGCCCAGCAGCGGCAGCCACATGATCATGTAAAAGAAAACCGCTCCCGTAAACTTTGCGCCGACGACCTGCACATCGCTGATCGGCGTCGTCATCAGCGTTTCAAACGTGCCGGAAAATTTCTCCAGCGCGAACAGCCGCATCGTGATCACCGGCGTCGTCAGCAACAGGAGCAGCCAGAAAAACGGCGTAATGTAAAACAGCTCCGTTACCGGCATGGTCATCGGCATCGGCTTCTGCAGCTTGCCCAGTATGAAGACAAAACTATTGCCCATCATTAAAAGCGCTGCCGCGATGATGACATAGCCCGTGAAGGAGAAGAAGAAGGC
>DASRKU010000366.1:0-2659 GCA_035648815.1 Verrucomicrobiia bacterium
TTCGGCGAACAGCTTGTTCGGCCGCTAATCTTTTCAGCACACAACCTCCAACCACAAATTCCAACCATGATCAGTTACCCCTCCCTTGCCGCTATCCTCTTTGCTGGATTGGTCGCCGGCTGCGCCTCGACCGGCGTTCAAAGACCCTCAGGCGTCCCGGTGACGCAATTGCGTCCCGACGAACAGGGCTTTGTGGCCGGCACAGGCGTCGAATCGCAGGACCTGGTCGCCGTCACCGATAAAATGGCGCGCAGCATTCTGGCAGTCCCGCAGATCGCCAACGCCCAGGGAGTGCCGCGCATCGTTCTCGACCCCGTGAAGAACGACACGCGCTTTCCCATCAACAAGGATCTTTTCCTGGACCGTATCCGGATTGAGCTGAACAAAAAAGCGATGGGGAAAGTCAGTTTCCTGGCGCGCGAACGCATGGCCGCCCTGGAACACGAGCGCCAGCTCAAGCAATCCGGCCAGGTCACCTCCAGTTCCGATCCCAACGTCGTGGAATTTAAAGGGGCCGATTTTTTCCTGACCGGCAAACTCGGCGGAATAACCACGCGCACCAGCGCGGGGACCAGCGATTATATCCTGTATAGCTTCCAGCTCATCGACGCGCGGACGAGCGACATCGTTTGGGAAGACTCGGCGGAGATCAAGAAGCAGGGCCTGGAGGATGCGGCCTACCGCTAGCGCAATGTAACTGTGAAAGCTTTACAATCGAACGGAGTCTGCGCGCATGCAACACAACCCTCACCCCGCCCCTCTCCCATCCGAGGGGAGAGGGTGGCCGAAGGCCGGGTGATGGCAGCACAATGGCGATCCTGAATTGTGAACAGGCAGTTATCAGGTCTGATCGCGGACGGAAAAGTCGCCATGCTGGTGACTCTGTTCGCCAAGAGCGACGCCCCGGTTCGCTTTCGGTGAAACCATCCCCGCAGCATTTATGGGCGCTGTTGTTCCTGCTCGTGATGGCGACCGGGTGCGTGACGCAAACCCCTGTTGTCCCGTTTACCGGTGATTTTATGGTCGACGCAGCAAGAATGATAACCAATGGCCCGCCTCGCGATCGGGTCTTATGGGAAGACCGTCTTGCCGCCGAGGCGATGCGACGCGGTCAGTTCGCGTACGCCAGGCAAGTGCTCGATGACGTACTGCTGACCACGGGCGGCATCTCCACCGACAAAAGCGCAAAGCTGGCGCGCAGCTATTTTCATCCCGAATCCACCAAGGCATTCATCGGCGAACCCTATGAGCGCGTGATGACCTATTATTATCGGGGCATCCTCTATTGGATGGATGGCGAAGCCGACAACGCGCGCGCCTGTTTCCGCAGCGCGGCCATTCAGGATATGGACGCGGAGAATCACACCTATTCGGCCGACTATGTGCAACTGGATTACCTGGATGGGTTGGCCAGCATGAAGCTGGGCGAAGATGGTTCTGACGCCTTTCAGCGCAGCCAGCAGGAAGCCCGGCAGGCTAAGCCTCCGCCTTATGACCGGAACGCGAACGCGCTGTTCTTCCTGGAATTTGGCCCCGGCCCGCATAAATACGCAGCAGGCAATTATCGCCAGGAACTGCACTTTGGTGTCTCCCCGTCACCGGTCCAATCCGCCGAAATCCACGTCGAAGGCCGCACGGTGCGGGCCGAGCCCAATGACGATCTTTATTTCCAGGCCACGACTCGCGGCGGGCGCGTCATGGATCACATCCTGGCAAACAAGGCCGTGTTCAAGGCCTCAACTGATATCGCCGGCAACGTGGCAATCATCGGCGGAGCCGTGGCTGCCTTGCAGCGCAATCGCACTTCGCAGGAAGTCGGCCTGGGTCTCATAGCCGCGGGCGTGATCAGCAAGATCGTTTCCGCCAGCACGACGCCCGAAGCCGATGCGCGCGCCTGGGATAACCTGCCGCGATACCTGAGTTTCGCGGCTCTTGAGCTGCCTCCGGGACCGCACGCAGCCACTGTCGAATTTCACGACGCATCCGGAGGCGTTGTGCCGCGTTTCACAAAACAAATTCAGTTCAATGTCCCTCCCGCTGGTGAAAAAGTCCTCTTCGTCAGCGATCAATCCATAACCCCGCAAACTTTATGAAAACATACCTGTTCGCCCCGATTCTTTCCGCCTGTCTCGTGACCCTGTTTATCGGCTGCCAAACCCAAGTCGTCGATCGGGGCGCGTATCTCCCGGAAAACGTCGCCGTCAACGATCTGGAAAACCACACCGCGCTCGTGTTGCTGAACCAGGAAATCCAAAACTCGGTGACCTGCCCCGGCATCCAGGAAACACGCCTGCCGGACGGCCGGCTCCAGGTGGCCGCACACCTGCGAAACCGCGCCAATTGGCGGATCCAGGTCCAGGCCAATTGCGAGTTCAAAGACGCCCAGGGCTTTGTGATTGACGCCACACCATTTCAGAATGTATTCCTCGACCAGAACGCCCAACAGGACGTTCAATTCATTTCCATGAACGACAAGGCTCTGCGCTACACCATCCGCGTTCGGGAAGCGCATTGAAGCCCGTCCATCCAATAATCCTGATTCGTGTGACCAATCCTTTATGAAAAATCCAAGACTTGCCGGAACCCTGGCCGCCCTGTTCGTGCTCTCCAGCGCCTTTGCGCAGAAAGGCACTCTCGAATTCCCGAAACCGCCGCCGCC
>DASRKU010000367.1:0-5308 GCA_035648815.1 Verrucomicrobiia bacterium
GATGTTCTGCGAACATGGGCGATTCAGTTTGGTTAACCGTATTTCAGCCTCGATGCGCTGTTGCAGATACGCATGGATGGCATTGGTAAAATCCTCCGCCGCAGCGCGAAAGGAAAACGCCGATAACAGTATCGCGAAACAAATGACTCGGATGGCAGTTTTCATTCTTTAAGTTTCTTTCCCTGAGTATCCGGCAACCCCGCCGGATGGTGGATAACAGTCGTCACTTTGCCCCAGCATCAGAGGACGGCATGGCTGGCGCGGACACAGCTTCCATTTCCAACTGGTCTGATCCGTCGCGCCAACTCGACACGCCCACGTCCACCGGCCAAGTGGCGCGATATTCATCCTGGTATAGGCCGATCTCCTCCACGGGAATCGGGTGGAAGCAGATGCGGCCGAAGACTTCGGCATCCGATTTCAAACGGAAGTCGCCCTTTGCTGCATCCACGAAACCCGGATCATCAGCGGCATACACCGCATTCGCCAGCAAGTCGAACTTGTGCGCCGAAGGCTGGTCGTAAGTGGTAAACAGGGGGCCGCACTTCCAGAACACATTCCGCCACGCGCTGTTCAAGCCCGGCTTCTCGTGCAGGCGTAGCAGGGCGGGATACCGCTTAAGGTAAAGCTCGGACATGATGAACGCCGGACGCTTCTCCAGATGTTGCCATTGCTCATTAGTGGCATCGTAGTTGCCCGTGATCCCCTTTTCGCATTCGGCAAAGATGTTGTTATCGATGATGTTGTCCCGGCCGCCGTTGATGTTGACACCCCCGAAGCTCTGGGAAGCCTGGAAGAAAATGTTACCGTACACGAGCGTGTCGCTGATCGCGTCGTCCAAGCGGATGCCCGCGCGCCCTGCCGGCCCTTCCATGGCCGTCCCCGCGCCAATGAAGGCAAAGGAGTTGTAGCGCAACACGTTTCCGCGGAAAGTGGGGCTGCCCCACGTTTCCATTGCGCCTTGGTCTTCGCTTTCGAGCACAACGCGCTCAACCTCGTTGTACTCCATGAGGAGATCATTCCCGTCAAATCGGATCGCACTGGACGGACAGTCATAGAAACGATTGTGTGCTGCCCGGATACCCACCCCTTCCATAAGGATGCCCGGAACATAAGTGTGATCCAGGCGGCCCAGGGAATACATCAGGCAGTTTTCCACAAAGTGCTCCGCCGGGGTCAGGGTCTTGCGATCACCACCCATGACTTCGGTGGCGCCCCGGCCCAGGCTGTACAGATCGCAGCCGAGGATGCCATCCCCCCGACCGCCATAGATGGAGATGCCGCTGCCAGCGAAGCGTTTCACCGTGCAACCAGCCACCAGGCAATCTTCGCAATCTTGGAGCGACATGCAATTGGCGCGGGAAAGATCGAAGACCAGACCCTCCAATCGCACATGGGACACCCGGGTGAGGGTCAACATGGGGGCGGATAACATGCCAATTTCCACCACGGCTTTGGCGGGGTCGGCCGGAGGATAGCAATAGAGGATGCCCGTTTTGCGGTCCAGATACCATTCGCCCGGCTGGTCCAGCTCTTCGAGCAGGTTGAAGGCAAAATACTTGATTCGGCCTTTATTGAACCATTTGACGGGCTTCATGTTTTCGCCGTACAAATCGTATGGTCCACAGGCAATTTGTTTCGTGGCGGTGTTAATGCTTTTGATCTTGAGGGTTCGATCTGCCCAGCCGTGACGGAAATACCCAAACAGCCAGCCGTCCTCCGCGTTTGTCCATCGCGCGGGGCGGTCGTCCAGGTACTGGAACACGGATGCCTTATCTGCCAGCTTCGATCCAGGCTCAACGATCTTGCCTCCATTGACAAAACCCGCATTCGGCCAGCGGGCGAGTGTCAGGGGCGCGCCGTTGAAAAACACTTCCAGCGTGGATGGGGGCGGCTTGACACCGTAGCCTCGCTCCGTGAGCCGGCTGTAATCCGTGACGCCGTCCTTTTTCAAGTCGCACTGGAAAACCTTGCCGCGCGCTTCAGCGGGGAGACGGACGAGAACAACGGGATCGGTGACCGGGATGAATCTGTTAAGCCGCATGCCACCATAAAGCACGGCGGAGCCCTTTTTGTCCGCACGATAGACGATGGGCGCTGCCTCCGTGCCGGAATCGGCGGCGGTCAGTTCGAAGGTCCTTTCCACTGGATACTCTCCCGGCATCAGACTCACACAAACCGGACCGGGAAGCGCGCCCTTGGCCTTGAGTGCGCGGATCGCATCACGGGCCTTCTCCAGCGTTGCAAACGGCTCTTCCTTTGTTCCGGGATTCGCATCGTTGCCACGTGGAGACACGAAATACTCCACCGCGAACACGGTGATCGGTGGAATCTTTGTCCGCGAGGCCGTGACATCCCGGGCAGGGAGTCCCTTAGCCACGCGGTCAATCTCCTTCACGCATTCTTCCGCCTCGTAGCGGTGGACTTCGGGATACGCTGCATTGGCCTCGATCTTTTCGTACTCAGCCTTCGCCGCTGCGGTGTTCTTTTCCGCCAAGTAACTCTGCGCGATGCGCAGATGGGCGTAGCTCTGGAACTGCGGAGGCGCACCGGGCATGGCCAACACCTTCTCGCAACTGGCACGAACTGCCCCGAAATCCTTCGCCGACCATGACCTCGCGGTCGCAGCCAAAAGGTCTTCGAGCGCCTTATCTTGCTTGAGTTGAACCGAACGCTGGGAATGTGATTGCGACGACGTCTGGGCCGGCTCATCGGCACGGGCAACGAAAAACACAGGACACAGCAACGCCAGGCAGACACAGGTGCCGACCACACGGACTCGATCTGCGAACCGGAGCAGGATAGTCTTCATAAGTTAACGCAAAGAAAACATATTGTTGGTCATTGACGACTCCTCACCTGCTCAACCATTTGTCGGATTACGCGCACAATCAATTCAGGTTCCTCAAATGCCACGGAATGTCCGCTGTTGTTGGTGATGATGTGCTGTCCATTGGGCAGCTTTCTCACCCACTCCGCATGGAACTTAAGCCACATCGGCATGAATTTCCTAAATAGCTCCTTTTGTTTCGCGGTCAGGAAGATGGGAAGCACATGAAGCACTGTGGCGGTGATCAGAACAACCGGAATGCCTTCCGGCACCCGGCTCTCGTGCGCCTGAGCGAGGCTTGCCAGAAAGCCTCTCCAGTCGTCATCGCTCGCGCGCGGATCACGAATTTTTGTCCAGTTGTAATATTCTTCCTGCGCCGGGTCCACCAGCACCATGCCGCTGACATCCGCAGGGAACATTCCTGCAAAGACACGGATGAGCGGACCACCAAACGAACTCCCCACGAGAATATACGGCGGTGCCACGCGCGCATTCCCAAGCGCGGTGTGGAGTTCGCGGGCAATCTGTCGCGCGTCCCGTGGTTGTGGCCCGGGCGCGGAGAGTCCAATGGCCGCCCGGTCATAGGCCACCGTGCTCGTGAACCGGCTCACTTCAGGTTGCACTCGTTTCCAAGCCTCCAACGGGTTCCCCCTTGCGCCGTATCCTCCCGCTTCAAACACCACTGTGGGAACCCCGCGACCGCAAATCAACATTCGAAGCCGATGCCCTCCTGCATCAATGAATTTGAACGCGAAGCGCCCGCTATTCATCCCTAGAAGGCTGGCGGCACGAGAGGCAAAAACTTGAAGCCGGAGGTAATAGCATCCGATATTCATTCCCAGAACACGTCCGATCAAATCCGTGATTGTTAGCAGAACTTTCTTCATGGTGGCAGGCAGGCCGAAATCGTTCAGATCATTCGTTTTTAAGTTTCTTTCCCTCGCTATCCGGAAACCCCGCCATATGATGGATTACCGCCGTTACCTCTCCTTTGTCATTCTTGATGAAGGTCAATTGCGCACCATTGAACTTGAGGAAGAAATTTGTTTCCGATTCGGGATAAATATCGAAAGCGCCTGAGATGGCGTCCTTGCCCCGGGCTTGCCCGACCAACTGATCTCCTTCCCGCCAGATCGTCAGCTTGTTTCCAGTGGGAAATCCAGCGTCCGGCGCATAGTTGTAGTGGCCGACACAGGCATCGAGAAGTTTTGCGTCCAGTTTGATGGCGACACGCGGTTTGACTGGTTCGGGGGCCTTTGGGGGCTCATCGGAGATTTTCTCGTAAGAAAACACCTTCCCGCGATAGTGCAGCATCAGGCCGGTCACGTTGCCCCCGGCATCCCGGGAAAAGATTATGGGCACGCCGCTCAGCCTTTCAAAAAAACGGGTCTCCGATTCGGGCAATAATTCCGCCTGGATAGGTGGAAATAATACATCAATTGGGTTTGATTGAGTTCCCCAAAATTGCAAGAATTTCCACTGCTCAATCGGACATAAGTTCAATCCTGTGGCTTGGGCGATGAGCCGATCCCCTTCGCGGCGAATGCTGATGCTAGGCTGGAAACGCGCGCAAAAGACCCGGCTCGACACTAGAGCAAGGAGCGGCGCTAAAAGACCACAAACCAGGACCACACAACCCAAGATGACCCATCGCCTGCGGGAACTACCAGCGCGCCAGAGGAGGATCACCAGCACCGCGAGGCCAAGGCCCGCCGGGATATAAATGGCCGCTTTGGGCACAGCCGGGAGATACTGCCGCATAACCAACATTCCCAGCGCAAAACCAGGTAACCGTCGGTATTGTCCTACATACGAACCGTAAACCTGACTGTTGATGTTGGTCGCTGTTGGCCGTCGATCCGATTGCCACTGGCTTTCAAGCAGAAGGATGCCCAGGTTGCGCCCGGAATCATCCGCTGTGGACAAGATCACCACGCCGCGCCGCCGCGTCTTGTCGAAACAGGCGTACGATCTGCAGCCGAACCCTCCTCCGCCGGTATAGATCATTCCCTCTATCTCAGGAGCGTAACTGAGATTAGTCACGCATTTTTCTATGAGTGGCGTCAGACGGGAAGGCTTCAGACCGAAGGCCGATAGAAATTTCAGCAGGTCATTGGCTGTCGAGTACAGCCCGGCAAGGGGTTTCAAAGCTCCCCAATCCCAACTCGGGATCGCGTAGCCGAACTCATTATGTTCGGTAGCGAGCCGTGATTTCAGTTCGGGCGTCAGCGTGAACCGGGTGCTGTCCATCTTCAATGGCTGGAGAATTCGATCTACCATGAGCGATTCGTAGTTCATCCCGGCTCTCAGTGCCATAGCTTGACCCAGTAATCCCTTATCCACGCCGCCATGATGATGCTTTGTTCCCGGGTCACAGGTCAATTGGCAGCCGGTCACGAAGGCATCCATCTTCTCGACAGTAAAATCAGCAAGCGGATCATCCGCACGTTTGGGATTAAGCTTATATAAGTTATCATA
>DASRKU010000368.1:0-11798 GCA_035648815.1 Verrucomicrobiia bacterium
TTCGGGACCCTGGACGAATTTTTCGAGGTGCTCACGTTGATCCAGACACGCCGGATCCCGGAATACCCCATGATCCTGTTCGGACGCGAACATTGGAAAGGCCTGATTCGCTGGATGAACGAGCGGCTCGAAGGTTCCGGCTGCATCAGCCCCGGCGATCTCGATTTGTTCACGATCACCGACGACATTGAGGAAGCGATCCGGATCATATTGGATTACGAACGCCGAGTGGGACCTCCGGATGTGATGCCCACGATTTTGGCGTAATCCGTATTGAATCGGCGAACCCCGCACAGCGCCCGGCGATGTATCAGGTCACACGTTTGGAAAATGGCCTCACGGTTGCGACGGCCGAGATGCCCCACATGGCGAGCGTCAGCCTCGGCATCTGGGTCGGGGTGGGGTCACGATACGAACCCGCAGCGGCGAACGGCGTGTGCCACTTTATCGAGCATCTGCTCTTCAAAGGCACCCGCCGGCGTTCTGCCAAGGCCATTTCCCAGGCGATCGAAGGCATCGGAGGTTATCTCAATGCTTTTACCAGCGAGGACATGACCTGCTTCCATTCCCGCGCGCGCCATGACCGGTTTGACGAACTGCTCGACGTGCTGGTGGATATGTTTCTCAACTCGAAATTTGATTTGGAGGAAATCAACAAGGAGCGGGACGTGATCAAGGAGGAAGTGGCGATGTACCTGGACCAACCCCAGCAGCACGTCCAGGAACTCTTGAATGCCACCCTCTGGCCGGATCAACCCCTGGGGCGCCCGATTACCGGGACGGGAAAAACCCTCGATGCCATGGGGCGCAATCTCCTGGTGGACTACCTCCGCGCCTCGTACGTGGCCAACAGCACCGTCATTGCCGCAGCCGGAAAACTGAAGCACGACCAGGTGCTCCGGGCTGTTCGGCCGTTTAGCCGGCACTTTCGCGCCGGCCCGCTCCCGCTCCCGCTCCCGGTCCACAATCGACAGCTAAAGCCACAACTTTGCCTGTTCACCCGGAAAACCGAACAGACCCATCTGGCCCTGGGCGTCCGCACTTGCTCGCGAAATGATCCGCGGCGCTACTCCCTGCGACTGCTCAATACGATCCTCGGCGAGAACATGAGCTCGCGACTCTTTCAGATCATCCGGGAAGACCGCGGCCTTGCCTATTCCATTTACAGCACTCCCAGCTTTTTTGAAGACACCGGAGACCTGGTGATCTCCGCCAGCCTCGATACGGAGAATCTGGTCAAGACAATGCGGCTCATCATGCGCGAGCTGCGCCGCCTCGGGCGGTCGCCCCCCACTGCCGGCGAGTTGCGCCGGGCGCGCGATTTTATCATCGGCCAAATCGAGCTGGGACTCGAAAGCGCCGACAACCAGATGAACTGGATCGGCGAGCAATGGCTGGGATACGGCAGGATATTCGGCCCCGCCCACGTGAAGCGGCAGTTGTTGACGGTGACCGCCTCACAAGTCTGCGCCGTGGCGCGCGAGTTCTTTCGCCCCGCCAACTTGAATCTCGCCCTTGTCAGCCCCCGGAAAACGGCCCGCGACCTGTTGCCGCTGTTGTCGGCTTGATGTGCATGCAAAACAACTTTCTCTTTGCTTTGCTTCAAAAGCACACCGCGGGCCCCTCCCTGGACCAGTTGAAACGGGTTTTCAAACAGTTCAGCCATTTGACCGATGCGGACGCTGTCCGCCTGTCTGTCGGCGCGCATGGCATTTTGATGAAGAATCTCGAACAGCAGCCCGCCCGGGCTCTGCAAATCGCATTTCAAAAGGAAGGCACGCCGGTCCTGATGATCGCCCAACGCGACTTGCCCGCCCTGCCCGAAAAAAAGTTCTTGCACCGCGCCGAAATCTGGCCGCAGGCGCTCACCATCTGCGACCCCGGCGGAGCCACGGCGGCTATTCCCTGGAACGATGTGACATTGATCGCCGCCGGAGCTGCCCAGGACATCGACCGCAATAGAACCCAAACAGAGATGCTTCGCCGGCACCTGGATGCCAATTCCGATATTCTCTCCAAAAGTCCGCCCGATGCATTGTCCGATTCCCGGTTGATTTTGGAATTCATCGTGCGCGACGGCGAAGTTCGATACGAAATTGACGCTGCGGAGTTCATGTTCAAGCAGGTGATCGATCGGCCGGGTCTTGGGCTGGAGGAGAAGTTCATTTGGTTGGTCCGGCAAATCTGCCGCGAAGCGGCCCAGGCTTCTCTCAACAGCGGAGCGCGCAGCCTGGTCGATGGCGCACAGCGCGTCCCCCGGTATGCCAACCGCCAATTGTTCACCGATGAAATCGTCTGGCTGTTGTGGCGCGCGCGGCAGGTCCGCAAAAGCAGTTGAGTTTGGTGTTTATGCGTGAATTTCTGGTTGAAGAATGCGAGGCGCTCAACACGCCGGAAATGCTGGTGGAGCAGCTCTCCGGCGAACCCGGCATCGTGCTGCTGCGCAGCGGCACCGCTGCCGAGACGCTTCAGGGTCCGCAAGGCTCCCGCTCCGGTCAGGATCGATTTTCATTCGTTACGGCGCGGCCCTTCCTGACCTTCCGATCCTTTGGATCAAAATGCATTCTCGAAAGCCCCGGCGCCAATGCCCGGTTCCAATTCGGCAACCCCTGGCACTTGCTCGACAGCTTGATCTCGCGATACGAATGCCTGGACGAGTGGGATGTTCCCTTTCCGTTGGGAGGCTGCTTCGGGCACTGGGGATATGATTTAAAAAATTTCTTCGAGCCCAAGCTGTCCCGGCGCGCCGTTAATGATCTCGAGTTGCCCGACTGCCACCTTGGTTTCTACGACAGCCTCGTCGCGTTTGATCATTTTCTTGGCAAGACCTGGATTGTTTCGACTGGCCTGGCAGCGGATGGATCAAGATCCGAAGGGCGGGGCCGCAGGCAATCGGAATACTGGCGGGGATTACTCGCTCATCGACGCGAGCGCGCGGCCCCTGGCGGTGGCGCGTCCGTAACTAAGTTTTTGAGGCCGGCAGTTGTCTCCTCCAATTTGTCACGCGAAGATTTCATTGCCAAAGTCCGCCGCGCACAGGCCTGCATTCAGGCGGGTGACATCTACCAGGTGAATCTGTCTCAACGCCTCGCCACCCCGATCGGCCTCTCCGGATGGGAATTCTACAACAGGCTCAGCGCCATTTCGCCCGCTCCTTATTCGGCATTTTTGGACTGCGGGGACTTCCAACTCGTCTCCTCGTCGCCCGAGCTTTTTCTGGGTCTGAGCGGCCGGCACGTGACTACCCGCCCAATCAAAGGCACCCGCGCCCGATCTGTGGACCCGGCGCGCGATGCCCAATTGTCGTACGAACTGCAGACCAGCCCCAAAGAAACGGCCGAATTGGTGATGATCACCGACCTGCTGCGCAATGACCTCGGAAAAGTATGTGAATTCGGTTCCGTGCAGGTTGCCGAGCTCTTTCGGCTCGAACGTTACCCTCACGTCCAACATCTGGTGTCCACAGTCGAAGGCCGCCTCCGTCGCGAGATGACTCATTTTGGCGCGTTCGCGTCGTGCTTTCCCGGCGGCAGCGTCACCGGCGCCCCAAAATTCCGCGCGATGCAAATCATTGACGAACTCGAACCCGTCACGCGAGGACCGTACACGGGCGCCCTTGGCTATGTCGGTTTTAATCGTGAAAGCCAGTTGAGCATCGTCATCCGCGCGGCGATATGCCGCAAAGGCATGGCGTATTTCCAGGTCGGCGCCGGAATCGTTGCCGATTCGGATCCCGCGGCGGAATTCGATGAAACGATTTCCAAAGCCCGGGGTTTCCTGGACGCCCTGGAAAAATCCTGCATGTCAGGATGAGCGCCGCACCACGCCCCAAATTCATATGATCGTATTCCTGAATGGCAGGTTCGTGCCTGAGGCGCGCGCCGTCGTGTCCGTCTTCGACCGCAGTTTCCTGTATGGCGATGGCTTGTTTGAAACCGTGCGCGTGCTCAACGGAAAGCTGTTTCGATGGCCACAACACCTCGATCGACTGGAACGCGGCGCCCGTTACCTGAGAATCGCGCTGCCTTTTTCCAGGCAGGCCCTCGGCCGATTCGCTCAAGAGCTCATCCGCCGGAATAAGTCGGCCAATGCGCTGCTGCGATTGACGCTCTCCCGGGGGGTCGGCAAACGTGGCTATTCGCCCACATCGGCCAACTCGCCAGTCCTCGCGATGAGCGTGCATCCGGTGCCGGAGCTTGGAGACGGCCAAATCTGCCAATGGGACCTGATCACTGCCTCGCACCGATTGCCTGCCGGCGAACCACTCGCCATGTTTAAATCGTGCAACAAATTGCCCCAGGTCCTGGCCCGTGCTGAAGCCGATGCGGCCGGGGCGCACGAAGCATTGCTCCTCAATACCGACGGATTCGTCGTCGAAGGCTCCGGCAGCAATTTGTTTTGGATCCATCAGGGCGCTGTGTGCACGCCGCCTCTGGATGTCGGCATTCTCGATGGCGTAACCCGGGCGCTCGTTTTGGAAATCTGCGACTCGTTGCGGATTCGACGGCGTGAAATGAATTTGAACCCAAAGGCATTGAAAAGCACTCAGGGAGTTTTCCTGACCCTGAGTTCCTTTGGAGTCGTCGAGGTGAAATCCCTGGATGGTCGAGCGGTTGCCTGCTCGCCTTTGACGCACAGAATCAGCGCGGAGTATCAGCGCCTGCTCTTATCGGAAACGATTTCAAGAAGGAAGCCGCCGTCGCCCCGGATCAGGTAAATATTGTTTCCGGGTGGTCGGCTGAACTCAGGAATTTGCCATCGGGATAAAGCTTCCGCATCTCCCCGCCTGACCACTTCGACACCCGGTACAGTGTTGCAAAGGCGAATGTCGGAGCCGTGGCTCCCTGGCCGCCGATGAGTTCGCTGCCCCGGCGCGTATTGTCCATCATCCATGCGGGAAGCGAGAGATGATATGGATTTCGTTCAACTTCCCCGACATGAAAGGTGAGCGCGGTGATCAGGTCGCCCAGTTCCCCGGGAGCCACTTCGACCATCAGGTTGGGACTATCCAGCGGACGCCAGAATTCGGTTTCGACCACATAACACTCAAATTCCGGCAGGCTTCTCAGGGCATCCTTCGCCAGGAAATGGGTCCCGATATGTGTGCTGTTCCAGTCGCTCGCATGCGGAAAGAAAATGACCTTCGGCGAATGGCTGCTCAGAAGGTCCGAGATGACTCTTACCGATTCCCGCCAATGGCCGGGTTCCTCTTCGCGTGTGCGGATATTAACTTTTTCGAGACCTTGTGGCGCCGTTTGCACCAACCCGAAACCAATGCAAGCGCAGCAAGCCTGCAATTCCAACAAGCGCTCCTCCTGGCGTGTTTTATTGCTGCCATGGGTGACAGCGATATTCACGACGTTCCAGTTCGATTGCCGCAGCAGGCGCAACGCCAGGGCGCCCACGACCACCTCGTCGTCGGGATGGGGCGAGAAAAGCAGGGCTTTGGGCGCATCTGGTCGTGGCGCAGGGCGAGGGCACGGGGGAAAATTGCCCAGGGGATAACGTCTGCCGTCCCGGATGAAGCGGGCGTATTCGGAGACGAGATGATGGTAGGGGTTCATGATTTTTTTGGGAGCGGAGGCAGGCTGGCGGCGGCAATCGCCTGGCCATGGCGGCGGAGTTTCTCGTCCGGCACATGAAATGACACTCGGTTTTCCAGTTCAGGGAATTCCACCTTCAGGACCTCTCTGGCGCATCGAATAATGACCTCTCCGCCTGGCCCGCTCATGACGCGCCCCAAAACAAGCGCGTCATTAAAGTCATAGAAGCAGGCATAGTCTGCAACAGCATAACCCAGATAGGTGCCAAGGGTTTGGTAAATCTTTTGCGCCCGTTCGTCGCCGCTGGCCATCAGTTCCTGGACCAATTGAAGCTTCTCGGCGGCAGACCGCATGGGATCTGATGAAATGCCCGCAGGAACCAGCAACCGGCAAACCGCTTGTTGGGAAAGATACTGCACCCCCACACCCCGATCACCGCTCCATTCGTCCACGGTGGCTTGCGGCGAGTAGTCGATCGGCGTAAACGCAAGCTCGTTCAGCCAGGAGGTGATTTTCCCGTCGGGTGTCACATACCCCGCCGCCAGGCTGGTGCCCAGCGCCAGCCCAAGCACCGCATTTTTTCCAAGCCGCATCGATCCGGCGAGCGCTGTCACTTCTCCGTCATTCACAACCTCAAACGGTATGGCGCCCCACGCCTTCTGGATCTCCAGGAACAGCTTTTTGACCCGCCTCTCAAAAACGCCCTGCGGAACCGCCCTGAATAAGGAGGCCACCTTTACTTCGTTGTTCACGTACACCCCCGCTGCGCTGCCGCCTATCGCGTCAACACGAGGCAGATAGGCTGCTGCTTTGCGGAGGGATTCCTGGATTCCATCAATGTGATACTGAGGGTCCGATTGTTGAGAGGGATCCCAGGGCTGTTCTTCACTGAATATCACCTTGCCATCCTGCACTGCGGCGACTTTTCGGTCCGATCCGCCCAGATCGAACCCAATTCGGCAGCCCTCCAGGTGTCGCCCCAGGGCTTTTGAGCAAGAGCGGTTGGATGGAACTTCCGCCGGTGAAACGTCCACCACCTCAACCGGTTTGCCGTGAATTCGCCTGCCCACGATCTCGGAGTCAAATTTCCCCGATGGATTTTGCTGATAGTGTGCCTGAAGTCGGGCTGCCAAACCGCGAGGGCCGGCCATGTAGATCCGATGGCCGCCGATCGACCAGAGCAGGAACTTTGCGAGCCGCTCCAGGTGCCGTTCATTTTCAACCGCATCGCGGCTGTGTTCCGGAAACAATTGCGTCTGGACACCAAAAACAGCCCCGTCGGCCTGCTCGATGGCGAGTTGTGCAGGCACCGCTTGACCTGTCACCCGCGCCCGCGCCAGGAAAGCGCGCCGGGCAAGGACCGCCGGAGAAAATTTTGAATCCAGGATCGGTACGACTCGCGGAGCCGCCAGATCCAAGCCATGCCTGTCCATCCCCCAAATTCTGCAAATCCCAATGATCCCCGCAACGACAAATTCCCCGCCACCACACTCGGATCGCTTCGCACTGCAGCCGCGATCCGTTGCGCCTTCCAACCTCGTCAACACCCGACGCGTCCACCTTTTGTCCCATATGGGACAAAAGGTGGACTTGCCATTTTGTCTCGATCCATTCACATTACTTATATGCAACCAAAAACCGAGGAGTTGCTGTACCTTCTGCTTTGGTCGGCAGAAAAACTTACATCCCCGACTTTGCGTAACCTCACTGATTCATATGAGAGTTGGGCTTATCGGAATGGTCTGCTCAAACAGACCAAAAAACTCGAGCGAGAGAAAATGATAGAACGCGTTCAAGGCGGGCCGGACGATCGCCTGGTTCGTCTTACCAAGCGTGGACGGCTTCATGCGTTGGGCGGGTGTGATCCGGATGAACGATGGTCGCGGAAGTGGGACGGAATGTGGCGACTTGTCTTCTTCGACATTCCGGTAGCCCATGATAGTCAACGTGTGCGTTTGCGCCGGCATTTGAAAGACAGAGGCTTTGGATATCTACAGAATAGTGTATGGATTACGCCGGACCGACTTGAAGAGGAGCGTCAGCTGTTGCTCGGGAGCCGAGTCGATGTTGGATGCCTCGTCATGATGGAAGGTCGTGCGTGTGCGGGCGAATCGAACGCAGAGATCGTGTCGGGCGCATGGAATTTTGATCAAATCAACAAGGCCTATGCCAGGCATTTGGCAGTTCTGGAGGAGCGGCCTGGGAGCACGTTGGGGAACGAAAAGGCCGCGCGTGCGCTACTGCGCTGGGGAGCGGCGGAACGGGAGGCGTGGTTGAATGCGGTGCGCAGGGACCCTCTTCTGCCGGGGACACTCCTGCCCCTGGGTTACCTGGGCCAGCGCTCCTGGAGGCGAAGAATCCAGGTGCTTGCAGCCGCTGGGAAGCAATTAAAGGATTACGACATCTCATGAGCTGTTCCACCTTTTGTCCCATATGGGACAAAAGGTGGGCGCGTTGAGGTCAGACTTTTGAGGGCGAACGGGGCGGTTTAAAGGGTTTTTGAGGGGCTGGCTGCGGAGCCAAGAAGCAGGCGGAGGGAGTTCATGACGACCACGACAGTGCTGCCTTCGTGGCCGATGACGCCGAGGGTGAGAGGAATTTTTCCGAGCAAGGCGAACGAGACGAGGACCGCGACGGTTCCGAGGGAGATTACCAGGTTTTGACGGATGATCCGGCGGGCGCGCTGGCTCAATCGGAATGCGGCCAGGACATTTTCCAGCCGGTCATGCATCAACACCACATCGGCCTGCTCGAGCGCGGCGTCGGCTCCGCGGGCGCCCATGGCGATTCCGATGTGCGCGGCCGCCAGGCTTGGGGCGTCGTTGACACCATCTCCAACCATGGCCACGCGTCTTCCCTGTGCGGTGAGCGCCTGGATTTCGGCGACCTT
Organism: Verrucomicrobiia bacterium; assembly: GCA_035648815.1. Classification (GTDB taxonomy): domain Bacteria; phylum Verrucomicrobiota; class Verrucomicrobiia; order Limisphaerales; family BOG-1460; genus DASRKU01. The sequence continues at coordinate 8,434 of DASRKU010000368.1, forward strand.
TTGCTCGGGCTTCAACTCAGCCCTGACATCATCCAGCGACAGGTTGATTCGGAGATGTTCGGCGGCGGCGCGGTGATCGCCGGTGAGCACGAGGCTGCGCAGTCCCAGTCGACGCAATGCTTCCACGACATCGCGCGCCTGGGGGCGAATATCGTCGCGGAGAATGATGCGGCCGAGCAAGGCGCCATCGGCGAGCCATATTTCGGTAATGCCCGGCTCCGTTACAATCGTTTCGGAGATGGGAGGATTGGGATGTATTTGCGCCAGCCACTCGCGTTTGCCCAATGCGCACTCTTTGCCGTCGCGCACAGCGCGAAGGCCCAGCCCGGTGAGGGATTCGAAATCTTGGACTTCGGCGTGTTGCAGTCCCTGCTGTTTGGCGTAACGCGTGATGGCCCGGGCCAGGGGATGGGTGGACAGCCGTTCCAGGGAATATGCCAGCCGCGCAATCTCCAGTTCATTTCCAGCGGGGAAGCTCTCGACTCTTTCGACGCGCAATTCGCCGGTAGTCAGGGTTCCGGTTTTATCCAAGGCGACGGTGTCCACGTCGGCGAGTTTTTCAACTGCGGCGCCTCCGCGGAAGAGGATTCCGTGGCGGGCGCTCCACGCGATGGCGGCGAGGACGGCGGAGGGAATGGAGAGCACGAGAGCGCAGGGCGAAGCGACCACGAGCAGTGTCATTGCGCGATAAAAAGCGCTGTGGGCCTGAATGCTCGAGGCGAAGGGGGCGTAACCCAGGACGAGCCACCACACAAAGAACATCGCCAGGGACAATCCTAAAACGATGTATGTATAAAACGTGCTGAACCGGTCGGTGAACTTTTGGGAAGGGGCTTTTTGGTGCTGCGCATCCCGGATCAGGTGGATGATTTTCTGAAGGGAACTTTCTGAGGCGCCCCGCAGCACCACGGTCTCCACAGCTCCCCACAAATTGATCGTTCCGGCCAGGACTGTGTCTCCAATGGCCTTGCTCACCGGGGCCGCTTCGCCCGTGAGATTCGATTCATCGGCGGCGGTCTGGCCTTTGCTGATCTCGGCATCCACGGGAAACTGTGCGCCGGGCTTGATGAGCAGCCGCATCCCAGGCTGGAGTCTTTCGACTTTGACTTCGTATTCTCCGCCCTGGTCGTTGAGGACCGTTGCGACTTTGGGCGCTTCACGAAAGAGGGAGCGGATTTCCTTTTGTGTTCTTCCGAGGGCAAAATGCTCGAGGGCGCCCGAGAAGGAAAAGAGGAACAGGAGGATCACCCCTTCATTCCATGCGCCGATGCAGGCGCAGCCGATGGCCACGGCGAGCATGAGGAAATGGACATCGATCGTTCGTTTGCGGAGGCGTTCCCAGACTTCGCGGGCCGTGTACCAGCCTCCGGCGAGATAGGCGAGGGCGTAGGGGGCGATCGCCCAGGGTCTGTCGCGAAAGAGGTGCCCGGCCAAGCCAGAAGCGCCGCAGAAAAGGGCGGCGGCCAACTGGGGCTTCCATTCATCGAAATGTTCGGCATGTTCCAGGAACTCGACATCGCGTTGGACGACTTTGGGCCACTGGATATCGCGCCATCGCCAGAAGCGCGGGGCGGTGGGGCAGGTCACACGGGCGATGGTGGTTTGTTCGCCCTCATGCTTGATGATGATTTTGTGGCGTTCCTGCTCCGAGAGAGGGGCGTGGCAGGTCTGGCATTCACCCGAGCCCTGGAGCAACTGGCAATGCTCGCGCAACCCCGCTTCGTAGGCTTTCTCGATGCGGTTACTGATGTTTTCGGCCAGGCGCGGTTCATCGGTCCTGCCCAACGTGGCGAGGGAGATGGTTTGCCGGGCCCGATTGATGGTTACAGCTTCGAGGGTTGGCTCGAGTGTCAGGGCCTCGGCGACTGAGCGGGCAAGACAGCCGGAATCGTCGGAGATATTCCGGTGGTCGAGCTGTTTTGAATCGCTCATTGAATTGACGGTTTGCTTTAACATATACCCGGAAGTGAAGCGATGACAAATGAATGCGTTGAAACGGTTTGGCGGGGACGGCGTGGCATGCTAGGTTTCTGCGGCCTCGAACACCTGACAACATTAACACCATTATGCAAATCACAAAACAGCTTGCGATATTTTTGGATAATCGACCGGGGATGCTGGCGGCGGTGGCAGACGCGCTTGCTGAGGCGAAGATCAATATCTTTGCCATTTCGACAAGCGACACCGTGGATCACAGTGTGATCCGGCTGGTGGTGAGTGATGCCCGCAAGGCGCTGGATTTATTTGAGTCACGGGGAACGCTGGTTGTGGAGGATGATGTTTTGCTGATTGAAGGGAACAACAAGCCGGGGTCGCTGGCCAGGATCCTGCATAAGCTTGCGAATGCAAGAATCAATGTGGAGTACGCTTATTGCGCGACGCCTCCCGATGCGCGCAAAGGGTTGCTGATCCTGCGCATGCGGGACGCGAAGAAGGCGTTAAAGGTGTTGAACAGTTAGGCGGTCTGGCCGCCCGCAGCGCGGCCCTACCAGGCGATGCGCTGCCGCGCAGCCGGACGCACGCAGTGCGCCCCTACCGATCAGCCGCATTACGCGAGGAGCCGGAGGTCACAGCATGAAATATCCTATTCTTTACGAGATCAACACCCGTTGCTGGCTGGGCCAGTTATCCCGGCGACACGGGTTTGAGATCACGCTGGCCACGGTGCCGGATTCGGAATTCACGCGTTGGTTGGGTCTGGGCTTCACGCATATCTGGCTGATGGGGGTATGGAGGACCGGGCCGCGAAGCCGCGCTGAAGCCATGCGGTTTCTGGAAGTGGAGCGGGCATCCATGAGAAGCGCGGGAGAGATGGAGGAAATCGGCATTGTGGGATCTCCGTACGCGGTGGCCGAGTATTCTGTTTCAGAGGCACTGGGGGGGGAGAGCGGGTTGCAGACATTTCGTCGCCGGCTTCACGAGCGTGGTCTCAAGCTGGTTCTGGATTTTGTGCCGAACCACGTCGGGTTGGATCATGGGTGGGTGACTGAACGGCCGGAGTTATTCGTGCAAAGTCGCGCCGAAAGTCCGGGGTTTTTCGCGCAACAAACAAAAGCAGGGGCCCGCTGGCTGGCTCACGGGCGTGATCCTTATTTCCCCCCCTGGTCGGACACGGCGCAATTGGACTATCGCCGAAAGGACACGCGTGAGGAGATGCGCTCGTTGTTGCTGGAAATTGCCGGAAGGTGTGACGGGGTCCGCTGCGACATGGCGATGCTTTCATTAAGAGATGTTTTCGAAAAAACGTGGAAGGATTTTTCGGTGGTCCCACCGGCGGACGAATCTTCTGTGGAATTTTGGGAAGATGCGGTCGCGAGGGTGAAGGCGGCGCATCCGGAGATGTTGTTTTTGGCGGAAGTGTATTG
>DASRKU010000369.1:0-2666 GCA_035648815.1 Verrucomicrobiia bacterium
CGCCGGTCGGAAGTCCGCCCCCGACGTAAGGGGGAACAGCCAGCGGTATTTCTTCCAGACAAACCCTCACCGCTTCGGCCAGCTTCTTTGGCTTGAATGGCTTTTGCAGAAACAGGCTCTTGCCGGTCCGGACAGCGCCCGATTCGATGGCCGTCATGCTCGAGGTGTAACCGCTCATGTAGAGAATTTTCAAAACGGGCTTCCGGGTTTGCAGTTGCCGCGCCAGTTCCCAGCCGGAAACCCCGTCGGGCATCACCACGTCGGTAATCAGCAAGTCAATTTCGTTCAGCCGTTCCGCCCAATCCTTGATGGCTTCGGCTCCTGAAGCGGCCGTGCGGACCTGGTATCCGTACCGTTCCAGGGAGGTGCGCACCAGGCCTCTGACCGCGGGCTCGTCCTCCACGATAAGAATGGTCTCCTGGCCGCCCCGGATTTCGGGTGACGCACTGGTCGTCCCGGCGGGACTCGAATGCGCGCTGGCCGCGGGAAGAAAGACGCGGAAAGTCGTCCCTTTATCCGGCAGGCTCTCCACCTCGATCCATCCGTTATGCTGCTTGATGATCCCGTACACCGTGGCCAGGCCCAGCCCCGTGCCTTTCCCGACTTCTTTCGTGGTGAAAAAGGGTTCGAACAGGTGTGACAAATGTTCCTTGGCAATGCCCGATCCATTGTCGGCGACGCTCAGGCATGCGAAAAGTCCGGCCCGGGCTTCAGGACGTTTTTGAGTGTTCGGCTCCTCGATATGGTGCAGTTCGGTGGTGAAAATCAGTTCGCCGCCCCTGGGCATGGCATCGCGCGCATTCACGGCAAGATTCATGATCACCTGGTCGAGCATGCTCTTGTCGGCAAAGACGCACGGCAACTTCTCGGAACAATGGGCCTCCACCTTGATGTTCTCACCAAGGGTCCGCTCGAGGAGCTTTGAAACCGTGTTGACCAGCTCGTTCAAATCCAGTTCCTGCGGCTGCATGATCTGCTTGCGGCTGAATGCAAGCAACTGCCGGGTCAGGTTGCCCGCCTTTTCCGCAGCGTTGTAAACCTGGCGCAAGGACTCCACCACCGGGCTTGAAAACGGCTCCGTGTTCAAAAGCATCTCAACGTACCCCTGAATCACCATCAGCAAATTGTTGAAATCGTGCGCCACTCCCCCCGCAAGCTGGCCCACGGACTCCATCTTCTGCGCCTGCCGCAACTGGTCCTGCAACAGCCGGTGCTCCGTAATCTCCGTCCAGCACCCAATCACCTCCAAAGGTCCTCCCGCCGCGTCCCGCAGCAATTTCATGTCGTCCCGAATCCAGCGGATTTGCCCGTCTTTCCGCCGCACCCTGTATTCCATGGTGACGCACCCGCGCTCCAGAAGCGTCTTTGTCCCTGCTGCAACCGCACCGCGATCCCCTTCCTCGACATATTCCAGCGTCGGCGCCTGCCGATACCAGTCCTGCACGTCCTTGCCGGTCAATGTGGAAAAATTGTCGCTCACCCAGGCAGGGACCAGTTGCTCCTTCTCGACTTTGAGTGAATACAGGACCGCCGGACTCTTGCCCAGGAAATGATTCAATTTCTCCTGCGTTGCCCGCAACGTCTGCTCGGTCTGCTGATGCTGCGTAATCTCCTGCTGCAATCGCGCGTTCGTGCTCTGCAGTTGGCCCGTCCGTTCGCCGACGACATGTTCCAGGTTTTGAAATTCGGTTTTGACCCGCTGCAACAATCCCCATTTTTCGCTCAGCGCGCTGGCGAGCTGCAGCACCTCCACCGCGTCAAAAGGCTTCTTCAGGATCACCAGCCTGTCCGTGCTGCCCAGCCGGCCTGTGATCTCCTCCCACGAGTAATCCGAATACGCCGTGCATAAAACCACTTGAACGTCCGGATCCAGCTCCCAAATCCGGCCCGTGGTTTCAATTCCATCCCAACCCGGCGGCATCCGCACGTCCACAAATGCCATCGCAAAACGCTTGCCCTCCTTCATCGCCTTTCGAACCGCCGCAACCCCTTCCTCGCCCTGGGAGGCCGTAGTCAAATCAAATTCCGCCTTGCGAGTGGATGACACCGCGTCGCCAAACAATTCGGCGCTGGCCTGGGCCAGGTCGGCAATTCCCGCACCCCCATTGGCGAGTATCTTCTTGAAGTCCGCGTGAATGGACGGATTGTCATCAATGATGAGAACCCGGTTGTTGCGCTGGCTAATGTCGGTTGTCATGCTCGTGTCGATCCGGCCGAAACCACGAATGCCGGCAGATGCCCAGTTCTTCTCGGTCGGGGAGACTGTTGTCTCCGCGGAAGTATCGGCACAACTCGCCCTCGCTTGAGCCCGTTTTTCCAATCTCTGTTTGCCAGCACCGCCGGATCGAGTTATCAAAGATCAGTATGTTGCATGTCCTGGCAGGTATTCTGACCATTTCCGACCGTGCCTCGCGCGGCCAATATGACGACCTGGGCGGACCCGCCCTCAAAAAAGCCGCGCAGTCCCACCAATGGCAAATCGTCGCCGAATCACTGGTTCCCGACGAAAAACCCGAGATCCAGCGCGCCATCCGCCAGCAGATCAGCAAGGGATGCCACTTGATTCTCACAACGGGCGGCACCGGCGTGGCCGCGCGCGACGTCACCCCTGAAGCCGTCCGGGAGATCGCCGTGCGCGAACTTCCCGGGTTTGGCGAAACCATGCG
>DASRKU010000370.1:0-7705 GCA_035648815.1 Verrucomicrobiia bacterium
GACGATCGCCATCTGGTCCAGTGGATTTGCCAGCGCGCCGGCGGGTTTTTCATTCTCAATCCGAAGACCAATAAGCCCCATCCCGCCTTCCTGATCCCTGCCACCAACGAAATCGTGCAGGAGTTTGCGGATTTGCTGGCAGTCGTTGCCACGGCTGCGTCCGACAGCCAGATCACCGCCAAGGAAGCCGCCGCCATCCGGGAACGATGGGAAAAATTGAAATGCGTCACCGAAGGATTCGTCGCCTGCTGTGAACAGGGAAATTTCGCGGGCATCAAAGACAAACCGGTCATTGGCGCCTCCAGGTAAACATTCATTTCGAGTGACATCCGTGGTTTGCTTCATTCGCGCGTTTCTCTTCGCATCAGGACTATTCCGCAGCGAGTTTTTCTATTCACGCCCGGCTGGCTTGAAACGTGCTAAATGGCCTGACAAGCGCATGATCGAATCCTCCAAATCCGGAAGCCTTGCAGCCTGTTCTGGAGCGCCTGCTGGCGGGTCCCAGCCCTGGCAAACATGCCTCCGCGGGTTCATCGCCCTGCTGATCTGCTGCTGCGCCGCCATGCCCTCCCTCAGCCGCGGCGAGAATACCGAGCTCAGGTTCATGAATTTCAATTACCAGGGCCCGTTCAACAACTTTTCAGGCGACAATGGGACCTTCGCCGCCAAAAAAGCCACCGTCGATGCTGCCTTCGACAACCGGGTGTTCTACGGCACAAACGGGGCCTCCTTGCGGATTGATTACGGCGTCTCCACCGGATTTTGCGGCGTTTGGTATTCGCTGCTGGGCAAAGCAAGCTATCCCAAATTCACCCTCAATTTCACCAACCTCTACGGCCCGCTGCGCAATAGCACCGGCAACCCCTCCCGCGTCGAAAATGTCCGAGTCACCGATTTGACCTTTCGAGCCCGCGGCGATGGCGTCGGCGAATTCACTCACAATGTGAAGGTGGAACTTAAAAGCCCCGACAAAGTGCTCGGCAGCGATGTCTTCGACGTGCCGAATGACACGAACTGGGTGCGATGCGATTTCCCCATCGCGCGCCTGGAGGGAGCGGATGTGTCGCAGGTCAAGGAAATGGTCTTCGTGATCGAAGACTGGAGAAACAACAGCCGGACGGGGCACATCTATGTGGATGACCTTTCATTCATCACGGACGAACCGGCCTATAATCCGGTCACGTGGTCGGACGACGCGTTGCTGGATCTAATCGCTCAGCGCGCATTCCTGTATTTCGCCACCTTTACGGACAATCTTGGTTTCGCCCTGGACCGGTCGACCTATTCGGACATGGTCAGCGTGGGGACGATCGGCTTTCAACTCTCGGCGTACTGTATCGCGCACCAGCGCGGTTGGGCCAGCCGCCCGGAATTGGAGAAACGCGTCGTCACCATTCTTCGCCACCTTCATGATCTGCCCATGGGGCCCGAGAGCGGCACTGCGCGCGCAGGTTATCGCGGCTTCTTTTACCATTTTTTAACCGCGGACATCGGTAGGCGAAAAGACAATCGCGTGGAACTTTCCCTTTACGACACCATGCTGCTGATGTATGGCGTCCTGACCTGCAAGGAATATTTTCCCGACAATCACGAGATTCAAAACCTCAGCCAGCAACTGTTTGATCGAGTGGAATGGAACTGGTTTGTGGATCGGTCGCCCGGCCCCAACTTCAACCGGTTTCATCTTGCGTGGCAACCCGGGCCAAAAACGGAAGGAACATTTACCAGGCACGTGGACGGCCAGACCGATGAGGCCTTCATGGTGGATGTTCTGGGGATTGGATCCCGGACGCATCCGACCTCGCTGGACAATTACCTGGCGCGTAACCGGGTGTTCGGGTCCTATCCCGACGACGGGCATCCCAGCATCATGGTTTCGTGGAAAGGCTCGCTGTTTAATTATTTCTTCGCCAGTTGTTGGATGGATTTTCGGAATCGGGGGCTGGACATGCATCCCACTGCTCCGCGCGACATCTGGCACAATGACAAATTGGCAATTCTGGCCAACCGCCAGTTCTGCATAGATCACGCAGCCAGAAGCCCCGGGATCAATGATGGCCGATACGCCACGTATGGCGAAAATGCCTGGGGACTAACCGCCTGCGACAACCTGGTTCCTCCGTCTGCCGGGCTTCCGAGCGAGTACTTTTCCTTCGGATCGTTGCCTAGTGAGGAGAATATCCGCTTCGGCACCTGGGCTCAGCAGGTGGGCACGCTGGCCGTTTACGGGGCCATCAGCTCGATTAATTTTGTTCCCGAAACATCCATTGCCGCCCTGAGGCATTATCTGGTGATCCCGGATCTTTGGAGCCCCCTGTTTGGATTGGGCGACGCGTTCAGCCTCGACCCGCATTATATCACTGCCCCCTACGACACCCGCGGCAACCCCACGGTTCGGCACGCCGACTATTTAAACGGACCGTGGATCAATCCCATGATCATGGGCATCAATGCCGGCCCCATGCTTCTGGCGATCGAGAATTATCGGACGGGATTAATCTGGAAGCTGACCTCCGGCAATCACGAAATCGCCACCGGCCTGGATGGCATTTTCGGGGCTTCAACTCCTCACGACGTTGCCGTGTCCGTCAGCAAGGGCGACGCTCCGCACAAAGTAAATCTTCAATGGAAGCCAGAGCCCGGGATCAGCGCCTACAGCGTTTACGCCTCGACCAACCTCGAAACCTGGAGCCTGCTCCAGAAGGATATCAAAGGAACAAACTGGACGGATATTCAACCCACAGTCGGGCCACAGTGCTATTACCAGGTTAAGGGAATTCGCTAGGCCGCCAGCGCATTGTTCATCCGCTCAATCGCCTCATCAATCTGCTGCCGCGCTGTAAATCCGATGACGATGGCATCGATGTCCTTGCAGCCCATCGCGAAACGAATCGATTTCTCCCGGTCCTCGGAATTTCTAAAATCTCCATTGCCGATGATTTTCATCCCGATGACCCCCCGCCCTTGTTCGTGCATTGATTTGATTTCCGCCATCACGGGACTGATTTCGGCTTTGCTGCGCCCACCCCAGTCCGCACTCATGCCGTCCATGTGATTTCCCTGCGGATTGACTCGAACCAGGTGAACCTCATTCCAGGTCGACGCGGTGGCAGCCCGCAACGCCGGCAGCGTGTGACAGGAAACGCCCTTGGCCCGAATCCACTTCTTCTGCTTCGCCTCATCGAATGCATCCATGACCCGGTGCCACTGGTCTGTCCAATTCCCCTGAGTCATACAATGGACCAGCAGGGTATCCACGTAGTCCGTATTAAAAACTTTCCGGTGGTGATCGATCACCGACAGCACGTCTTCAGGCCTGCCGTCCACTTTAGACTGCAGGTAAAGTTTTTCCCGCGGCAACCCTCGAATGGCTTCCGCAATCCAGTCGAAAGTCCGGTAAGCCTGTGCTGTGTCCACATACGTGATGCCATGGTCGTAAGCGTAGTGGATCAGGTTGACAAACTCCTGCTTGCCCAGAGCTGTCTGCTCGGCGCCGCTGCTGCTGCCGGTCCCGATTCCGAGCCGGCTCAGCCGGATCCCTGTTTTTCCAAGCGTCACCTGGTCCGACGCAGTCCGCCGGGTCTCGGCTGCCCGGGTGAAGGGAGCGCTCCAGCATCCCAGCGCCGCCGCGCCGACAGCCATTGTGGATGTTGCAAGAAATTGACGCCGATTCATCCTGTTGGAGTTCATACGCAGTTTACTCGTTTTTTCACCCCGCTCATCCACCATGTTTGCCGAACATCAGTAACACGGTTTGGAACTATTATGCATTGGAATGTCGAAGAGGCCAAGCAAAATGGCGACCGCGTGCAAAAAAGATGTGAGCAACCCTCACCCCGGACCTTCCATCGGATGGGGGCCGGGGTGAGGGTTGCTCACTGGTTGAGCATTTCAAGGAACCGCTCCGCCTCAATGGCCGCCGCGCACCCCATCCCCGCAGCGGTGATGGCCTGGCGATACACGCGATCGGCGCAGTCTCCGGCGACGAACACCCCGGGAACATTCGTGGATGCACCCTTCTTCGGCACGATGTAGCCGTGTTCATCCATATCAATAATGTCACGGAACAGTTCGGTGTTCGGCGTGTGGCCGATCGCCACAAAAACCCCGCCGCAGTCCAGGACCAGTTCGGTGCCGGTGTTCACGTTCTTCAATCGAATGCCAGTGACCTTGTCTTGTTTGGAATCGAGAATCTCCGTCACAACCGTATTCCAGATCGGCTTGATTTTGGCGTGGCCGAGCGCGCGGTCGGCCATGATTCTGGATGCGCGCAACGAATCGCGCCGATGCACCAGGTGCACGATGGACGCGAACCGCGTCAGGTACAGGGCTTCTTCGCATGCCGAGTCGCCGCCCCCGACTACCACCAATGGCTGGTTCCGGAACATCGGCAACGCGCCGTCGCACGTGGCACAGTACGTCACTCCTTTGTTTTCCAGGATCCGTTCGCTTTCAATTCCCAGATGCCGATGGCTTGCGCCGGTCGCGATGATGAGCGTGCGGGTCTCCAGTCTTTCGCCGTCTACTGTCAGGACAAAAGGGCGCAGGCTCAGGTTGACGGCGTCCAGGGTCGCAAACTTCACCCGGGCGCCAAAGCGTTCAGCCTGCTTCTGCATGCGAACCGTGAGTTCATACCCGTCGATCCCCTCGGGGAAGCCAGGAAAATTCTCGACCGTGCTGGTGGTTGTAAGCAAGCCGCCTGGCTGCTTGCCGGTCAGGACAAGCGGTGCCAGGTTTGCCCGCGCTGCATACAGCGCGGCAGTCAATCCGGCGCAGCCGGTGCCAACAATGACGACCTTTTCCATAGGCGCCGCAAGGTAAGTTCAAGGGTTCTGCTTGGCAAGCTCTCCCCGAGAAACCCCGCCCAACGCAAACGCCATCACACGCTCGCAATCTTCGCACTGTTGAAGGAGTCCAGAATCAGGTCCATCTCCCTGTTCACTTTATCATCCACCCGCTTGCGCTTTTCGTCGGCGTCAAACCAGGCAATGGTCCGCCGGATTCCTTCCCGAAACGGAATCACGGCCTGGAATCCCGGCACAAATCGTTTGATCTTGGTGTTGTCGAACACCACGCTCCAGGTCTTGTCTCCGAGCAAACTGCCGACATATGCCGGCGCCACCCGGGCAATGAATTCCGACGGGATATGCACGATGTTCGCCTCCACATCCAGGCCGGAAGCTATCGTGCGATACAACTGGTCCCACGTGAGCACTTCATCCGACGTGATGTGGAACGCGTGCCCCAACGCCTGTTCATTTCCGATCAAGCCCAGAAATCCCCGGCCGAAATCTTCCGCGTGGGTCACCACCCATAGGGAAGAGCCGTCGCCATGGACGATGATGGGCCTGCCCTTTTTCAGCCGATCCGCGAGCGTGTAGCACCCCCACCCGCCGATCGCAATCGGGAATTGAGGATCATAAGTCAGCGACGGCCGCACGATTGTGACCGGAAATCCCTCCTCACGGTAGGCCCGCATCAGACGTTCTTCGCAGACGATCTTGTTGCGGGAATAATCCCAAAACGGATTGTGCAGGGGCGTCGACTCGGTGATCAGGTAATGAGAAGGCGGTTTTTGATACACCGAGGCGGAGCTGATGAAAATGAATTGCTTCACCTTTCCCCGGAACAGAGCCAAATCGCGTTCAGCGTGCTCGGGCGTGTACATGATCCAATCCACGACCACATCGAAATCCATGTCTTTCAACGCGGCGCGCACCTGGTCCGGCTGCTGCATGTCGCCGACAATTGTCCGGCATCCCGGCACGCTCTTCTGCCGCTGGCCGCGATTCAGAAGGTACATCTCATGACCTTTGGCAACCGCAAGCCGGACAACGGAGGTGCTGATAAAACCGGTGCCGCCGATGAACAGGACTTTCATAATGCGCGTGGTGTGGATGTATGATTCGCGGCGTATCGTAGTGTACCGGGCGGTCTTGGCAAGTTTAGCCTGAGCGTGGCGGATTGGAGTGGGGACGGCTCGTCTCCACAATCGACTCCCTAAAAAGTGAGATTTAACCACGGATGCACACAGATGAACACGGATAAACCAGCCGGGAAGAAACCAACACCGGGAAGGCAGGGCTGCGCTGTGCGCAGCCGGCGAAGAAATGGTGCCCCGGCTCGGACTTGAACCGAGAACCAATTGATTAAGAGTCAACTGCTCTGCCAATTGAGCTACCGAGGCACTGTCGGAGGGAAAAGATTGTGGCAGGACCGCCTTTTGTCAATAAAAGCCTGAGGCAACTCCTATAATCAGCGAGGAGGACTGGGCCGGACGCATCAGTTGTTCGGAGATAAATTGCCTGCGCTCTCGGAGGAATTGAATACCATTCCGACAGAATGCGTCGCTTTGCAGATTGTGAGCCTGCCCCGGTGTCGTGACACTGGGTCGCCGCACTAAGATGATCCAGGGCAGTTGATACCGACTCTTCACCTGAAAACGAACGAACTACACCGTTGGATCTCGTCAACTTGAGTTTTGGACCTGCAACTGACACACTCAGGGCTTGTTTCAGCAACAACCGCAAGCAACAGAATTGAAGACCCGATACTCGCGGCTGGCATTGGCTCTTGTGTGTGTCGCCATCCTCGGCAGCATTGGCTTTTGGTGGAAAACCAGCCGTCGCTCTGACATCGCCTTTTTGCCCCGGCTGGACCCGGCCCAATGGATCATCTATCCCACCGGGCCGGACTTTGGGCTGCATCCCGTCGTTCGACTACCCGCCCTGTTCAGGACCTCCTTTAATCTGGAAAACCTTCCCGCCAACGCGCCGCTAAGAATCGCCGGACTCCGCGAATTTGCGCTGTCGGTAAATGGAATCGCGATTACAAATCGCTTGCAGACGGGCAGAAACTGGAAAGAACCCGACCTGTTTGATGTGTCCAGCCAATTGCGTCGTGGTGAAAATCGCCTCGAAGTTACGGTTTGGAATTCCAATGGGCCGCCCGCCCTGTGGTTTTATCTGAACGCGGGTTCGCCAAAAACTACGAGCGGAGCACACTGGCAGGCTTCCCTCGCCGGCGCAGCATGGCGCAAAGCGGTCCTGGCGACCGAGCCCAAACAACTGGCCCCCGACGGCCCCGTTTCGCTCATCGAACAGCCCGGGCCGTCAGCATTAAGATTATGGAAAACCCTCCTGGTCTTTGCCGCAATCTCGGCCGCCGGCTACTGGATCCTGGCAAAGTTGCTGCAAGGCGGCGATACTCGGTTGCCCGGGAAAGGAGCGTGGATCAGAACTCATTTTCCCATCGTTATCCTCGTGGGGATGTGGGCCGCGCTGTTCGCAAACAATCTTGGACTGTTGCCGGCCGACAAGGTTGGCTTCGATGTCGGGTTCCATCTTGATTACATCCGTTACATCCAGGAACACGGCGCGTTGCCACTGGCAGGCAATGGCTGGGAAATGTTCCAGCCGCCGCTTTACTACACGCTTGCCGCGGCCCTGCTGGAACTTTTTACACTGACGGTCTCCGACCCCGCAGGCTTGATCCTGTTGCGGATACTGGGGCTGGGAATCGGGATTGGGAATTGCGTGATCGTTTGGGCCTCGCTGCGTCTGCTCTATAATCGTGGATCGGAAATGCGGTGGGGAATTCTATTTGCGGGATTTTTGCCGGCGATGATTTATCTGTCGCAATATTTTACAAACGAGGTGTTCGCGGCAACACTGGTGAGTGGATGTGTGCTGCTCACCCTTTATCT
>DASRKU010000371.1:0-3800 GCA_035648815.1 Verrucomicrobiia bacterium
TCCCGGTGGAAAGATGAAACAGCCCGGGGGCAAATACAAGGATGCAAACTGTTCGGGCGTGGGCGCATTTCACTTCTTTGGGTGGGCCCTCTTAATCCTAATCCTCATCTTAATCCTAATCTCCTTCGTGCATCCGGGCGATAAACGCCAGAGAGTCCTGATAAATCTCCAGCTTTTCGTGGTCAAAGAGCGTATTCATCAGATTAGGATTAAGAGAAAGATTAAGATTAGGAGCCTGGGCCGCGTTACCCAAAAAAGTGAAATGTGCCTGGCTCCGAAGGTCAAACTTGGAACTTGGAACCCGGAGCGTGAAACTTAGAATAGAGACATGAGCTTCCATTCCATGGGACAGTTTCCAGCGTATCGCCCGAGGCGGCTGCGGGAGTCTGCGGTTTTGCGCCGCATGGTCAGTGAGACCCGGCTAAGCGCGGCGCAATTGGTCCTGCCGCTGTTCGTTCGCAGCGGCCGAAAAGTGCGCCGCCCGATCCAGGCGATGCCGGGAGTGTTCCAGCTTTCGCCCGATGAATTGGTGCGGGAGGCTGCGGGCGCTCACAAGGCAGGCGTGCCCGCGGTGCTGTTGTTTGGCATTCCCGATAAGAAGGATGACAAGGCATCGGGCGCCTACGACCGCAGAGGGGTTGTGCAGCAGGCGGTGCGCTTGCTGAAGAAGGAGATTCCCGGGCTCCTGGTCATTACCGACGTCTGCCTGTGCGAATACATGGACCACGGGCATTGCGGGATCGTGCGGCAGGATAAAACCGGAGTTCGGATTCTCAACGACCCCACGCTCAAACTCCTGGCCCGCAGTGCCGCCAGTCATGTCGAGGCCGGGGCCGATATTGTCGCTCCCAGCGACATGATGGATGGACGGGTGCGTGCGATCCGCGAGCAACTCGATTCCCTGGGTTTCACTGGCACCCCGATCATGTCGTATGCGGCGAAATTTGCGTCGGCTTTTTACGGGCCATTTCGCGAAGCAGCCGAATCGACCCCGCGCTTTGGGGATCGCCGGAGTTATCAGATGGATCCGGCCAACGCGATGGAGGCATTGCGCGAGGTGGCGCTGGATATCCAGGAGGGAGCGGACATTATCCTGGTCAAACCGGCCCTGGCGTACCTGGACATTGTGCACCGTGTCAAACAGGAGTTTGGATATCCCACCGCCGCATACGCCGTCAGCGCCGAGTATTCGATGGTGAAGGCCGCGGCGGCGAGGGGCTGGATTGATGAACGCGCGGTGACGTTGGAATCCTTGCTGGCAATGCGGCGGGCGGGGGCGGATGTCTTAATTACGTATGCTGCTGTCGATGCGGCGAAATGGCTGAACGAGGGAAAGTGAGGGGGTCAACCACGGATGGACACGGATGGTACGGATAAACTTTGGTAGGGCTGCGCTGCGCGCAGCCGGACGCACGCAGTGCGCCCCTACCCTCCAAATCCGTGTCCATCCGTGGTTAAGCCACTTTTTGGACTGACGGTTACGGCTAGTGCCCGACCCGGGAGAAGGCGTAAAGGAGGACAAAGACAATCACCACGAGGACCACAGCGGCCGTGACGAAAATCCAGCGGTTGGCCTTGTTGGTCTTTTTGGTAAACGCTTTGCTCGCGGTGTCGAAAGGCGCGCTTCGCGGGCCTTGTTCCAGTTCGCTGAGGCTGACACCGCGCTGCATGAGCATCGTTGAGTCGGCGAGTTTCTTTCCTGCGGTGCCGGCACCCGCGGGCGCAGGGGCAGGCGCACCCGCCGGCACAGGCGCTGCCGCTGTCGCTGCCGCAGGGGCAATCGGGCCCGATGGGGCGCCATCCTCGAGTCGAATCTCAATCTGTCCAAGACGCAGGACTTGCCCCGGCTTGAGCACGCTCTCGGAAACCTTTTTCCCGTTAATGAACGTGCCGTTGGTGGAATTCAGGTCCTTCACCAGGACATCGCTGCCGCGCAAGAGAATCTCACAGTGGTGACTGGAAATCGAAGGCTCGGCAATCTGGAAGGTGTTGTCTTCAACCCTGCCGATTGTGGTCTTGTCGACATTTAACTCGTGCGAACGCCCTGCTAATCCCGCGCTGAGGACAACAAGTTTTGCCATAGGTTACTTACTCACACCGGATTATCCCAACCGCTTACTTCAAGTCAAACGGAAACATGGAATTTCCGTAACACCTGCAAAAGTGAGCCACTCGGGCGATGATCCGCTTCATTTGCTCTCGATCATAGCCCGAAATTCCGCGAACAACGGCATCGAGTCATGCGGGCCGGGCGAGGCTTCGGGATGATACTGCACGCAGTAAATTGGTTTGTGCCGATGGCGCATCCCCTCCACCGTCCGATCATTCAAATTCACCCGGTCCACCGTCACGTCCGAAGGCAGGGATGCCGGGTCCACCGCAAATCCGTGATTTTGCGCCGTGATTTCGACCTGTCCGGATGCAAGATCCTTGACCGGCTGGTTGGCGCCGCGATGGCCGAATTTCAACTTGAAAGTCTTACCGCCAAAAGCCTGGCCCAGAAGCTGGTGCCCGAGACAGATCCCGAAAATCGGAATGCCCGATTTCACCAGCTCGGATACCGCGCCGACCGCGTAGCCCAGTGCCGAGGGATCCCCCGGACCGTTGGAGAGGAAGATGCCGGCGGGTTTGAACTTGAGCGCTTCAGCAGCGGATGTCATCGCCGGAACCACCTGGACTTTGAATCCGTGCTGCCGCAGTCGCCGCAGGATGTTGTATTTCATCCCGAAGTCGTATGCCACGATTGGAATATCAGCAGGAGGCAAAGGCGAGTCGGAGGTCCCGCCGTTTGAAGGTTCGGCGGAATGCGCCAGGCGAAAGAGAGAGCTTTGCTGGCCGGCCTCATCCCACACGAACGGCTCGCTATGCGTGACCTCGCGGACATAATCAACGCCGATCAGGCCGGGCCAATTCTTCGCCCGTTCCAGGGCTTCCTTCGCATCCAGACCCTCGGTGGAAATAAATCCGTTCAGCGCTCCGCGCACCCGCAGCTTTTTCGTCAGCGCCCGCGTATCCAGACCTTGAATCCCCGGAATGCCGTTCTGCTCGAGATAATCGGACAGGGACATTTCCGCCCGCCAATTACTAACGACCGGGGATAATTCCCGGATGACGAACCCGCCGACATGCGGCTTCCAGGATTCGACGTCTTCCTTGTTCACGCCGTAATTTCCGATCAAGGGATACGTCATGGTGACAATCTGGCCTTTGTAGGAAGGGTCGGTGAGGATCTCCTGGTATCCGGTCATTGACGTATTAAAGCAAACTTCGCCGCAGGCCGAGGCGCGCGCCCCAAAACCTTCGCCGTGAAACACAGATCCGTCTTCCAGGGCAAGTATTGCTTTCATCTCAAAATCATCATCCAACGGCAACCGGTGCGGCGCCTTCAATCCACGCTTTTTTGCCGCCCACAATCGTCGCCACCGCCCGGCCTTTCAGCGGCCAGCCGTAAAAGGGGCTGTTGAGAGACTTGCTTGCCGTGTCGCCTCTGTCAAACAACCACTCGCGATCGGGATCAAAAACGGTCACGTCGGCATCCATGCCCACGCCCAAAGTCCCTTTGGCCAGCCGGAGCAGGCGAGCCGGCGCCACGGTGAAACAGGAAATAATTTGGGTGAGCCCCATCCGTTTGCTGTGGTAAAGCTGCATGAGCGAAAGGGCCAGCTCGCTTTCCAGCCCGGTGATCCCAAAAGGTGCGTAATCAAATTCAACTTCCTTCTCATACCCGCAATGCGGCGCGTGATCGCTGCAAAGAATTTCAATCGTGCCATCAGCCAGCCCCTCAATCACCGCTTCCCGGT
>DASRKU010000372.1:0-31869 GCA_035648815.1 Verrucomicrobiia bacterium
GATTATAAGCAGGACGTTTGCGAGGAGCCGGTTCAACCGGATCGATGGGACTGCCTTGGGCGCGCAGCCGGCATCGTTGCCTCGAACATTTGGATCAACAGGATTCATAGGATTGATTTAAGACATCGAACTGGAATTGGGCAACGCGCCCTCGGGACCGGAATCCGGATGGCTTGCCGCGTCGCCGCGATGGTGCATGAAGCTGAAAACGACGGGAACGAAAAGCAGGGTTGCAATGGTCGCAACGAAGAGTCCGCCGATGACCGCGCGACCGAGCGGCGCGTTTTGCTCGCCACCCTCGCCGAGGCCGAGGCTCATGGGCAACATGCCGATCAGCATCGCCGCGGCCGTCATCAGGACGGGCCGGATGCGGCTGACGCCGGCATCGAGGGCGGCGGCGATGGGATCGAGGCCGCGTCGCAAGCTGTCGCGGGCGAAGCTGACGACGAGGACGGAATTGGCGGTGGCGACGCCGAGGCTCATGATGGCGCCCATGAGAGCCGGGACGCTGAGAGTGGTTTGTGACAGAAACAAGGCCCACAACACGCCTGCCAGCGCGCCCGGGAGGGCGGTGATGATAATGAAAGGATCCAGCCAGCTCTGGAAATTCACGACGAGCAGGAGATAAATGAGCGCAATCGCCATCACCAATCCGACGCCCAGGCCGATGAAACTGTTGTGCATGGTTTCCGCCTGTCCGCGAAGGGTGATGAAACTGCCTCGCGGGAGGTCGTTCTTCGCGCGATCGACTAACGGTTGGATATCGTGCAGCACGCCGCCGAGGTCGCGGCCGTCCACGTTGCCGTACACATCCACGACCGGGGCGACGTTGTAATGGGTGAACACCGGGGGCTGGACGGTGCGCGTGACGCTCGCGAGGTTGGCCAGGATCTGGCCCCCGCCGGCGCCCGACGCGCCGCCCATAATGGGCGTCGACTCCAGCACGCCAACAGAATCCATCGCGTATTCCGGGACTCGCGCGTTGATTAGATATTGGACGCCAAATCGCTGGTCCATCCAGTAGGAGGGTTGCACCTGGCCGCTCCCGCTCAAGCTGAGCAAAACCGAGTTGGCAACATTTTGCTCGGTTAACCCAAGCTCAGCCGCCTTGGTGCGGTCCACGGTGATGTTGAATTTCGGCAAATCCGCCGGCTGATGGACGCGCACATCCACGGCGCCCGGCACGCCCCGGATTTGACTTACCAGCCGGGCGGCGACTTCGCGGTTCCTGACCTGGTCGCGTCCGCCGATTTGAATGTCGAAAGGCGCGGGCAAACCGAAGTTCAACGTCTGGCTGACGATATCGGCAGGCAGAAAATAAAACATGGTGCCGGGAAATTCGCGGTTCAACACTTTGCGCAGACGTCGAACGTAAGTTTCTGTCGGCGCATGGCCGGGATTCAACGCGACCAGGATGTCCGCATCGCCAGGCCCGATAACGCCGCTGGTATTATAGCTGAGATTGATGCTGGAGTTCGGAATGCCGATGTTATCCATAATGCCGTGGGTTTCCCGTTCGGGAATTTCACGGCGGATCACGGCGTCGATTTGGGACGCCAGCCGGATGGTTTCCTCCATCCGCGTGCCGGTCCGCGCCCGGAAATGGAGCAGGAACTGTCCGGCGTCGACGCTCGGAAAAAAATCCTCTCCCAATTGTGTGACCAGCACCCACGAACCGACGCACAGACCGGCGAAAACCAGCGCGAAGGAGGTGCGATGTTGCAGGCACGTCGCAAGCAGCGCGCGATAGCTCCCCCGAAACCGCTCGAACCCGCTCTCAAACCTGCGTTGGATCCGAATAAAAGGCCGGATCACCGACGGGGCATGGCTGTCGTCCTCATGCTCGCCATGCAATTGGACGTTGCGGTAGAACCACATCACCAGCGTTGCGACCAGCGTCCTTGAGATCAGATAGCTGGCGAGCATCGCGAACACCACCGCCTCGGCCAGCGGGACGAACAAATAATGCGCAACTCCCGTCAGGAAAAACATCGGCACAAACACAATGCAAATGCAAAGCGTCGAAACAAATGCCGGCAACGCGATTTCCTGCGCGCCGTCCAGAATCGCCAGCTCGAGCTTCTTGCCGGCAACCATGTGGCGATGAATGTTCTCAATCGCAACGGTCGCATCATCCACAAGAATTCCCACCGCCAGCGCAAGGCCCCCCAGCGTCATCAGGTTGATCGTTTCACCCAGCGCGCTCAGGATCGCCACCGAGCTCAGCACCGACAGCGGAATCGAAAGGGCAATGATAAGCGTGCTGCGCCACGACCCGAGAAAGAGCAGGATCATCAGCGCGGTCAACGCCGCCGCAATGATTCCCTCGCGCAAAACACCGTTGACAGCCGAGCGCACAAAGAGCGACTGATCGGCGAATTCCTTGACCTGCAAATCCGAAGTGACGCCGGCCATGATCCGCGGCATCGCCGCCTTCGCGCGCGCAACGACCTCAAGCGTCGAAGCCGCGCCGCTTTTCATCACCGTCAGCAACGCCCCGCGCACGCCGTCCTGGCGAACCGCGTTCTGCTGGGGATTGTAACCGTCATGGACCTGCGCGACATCGCGCACGCGGATTGTCGCTCCGTTAACCACCTTGACCGGCAGATTGTTCAGTTCCTCGATGGGTCCGACACTGCTGTTGACGCCAATGTCGTATTCCGTGGAGCCGATCTTGGCCGTGCCGCCTGGCAGGACGAGGTTCTGGGCATTGACCGCGCTGACCACGTCCTGCGGCGACAGGTTTTTTGCCTTGAGCGCGGGAAGATCGATATCCAGGGAGATGACGCGCATTTTTCCGCCGTAGGGCCACGGGACCACCGCGCCGCGGATCGTTGAGAGGCCGATGCGCACCTGGTTGGCGGTCACGTCGAACAATTGCTGCTCCGACATTTTCGGGCTGCTGAAGCTGTATTGCAGGATGGGGACGGTCGACGCGTTATATTGGACGATCAAGGGTGGCGTCTGTCCCGGCGGCATCTGGCGAAGGACGGTTTGGGCGATGGCGGTGATTTGCGCGACGGCGGACGGGACGGACGCGCCGGGCTGGAGGAAAACTTTGATGACGCCGATGCCGTTGTAGGAGGTTGATTCAATGTGCTCGATGTCGTTGACCGTGATGCTGAGGGCGCGCTCGTGGGCGTAAACGATCCGTTGTTCGACGTCCTGGGCGTCGAGTCCGACGTATTGCCAGATGATGCTGACGACGGGGATGTTGATGTTCGGGAAGATATCGGTGGGCGTTCGCAGCAGGATCAGCGGCGTGATCAGCAGCAAAAGCAGCGCGGCCACTACGAACGTGTAGGGCCGGCGCAGAGCAAGACGGACAATCCACATAAATCAATAACGTCGCCAGTGACGATGCTGCCGGAGCGCTCGGCGGGCGGACAGGGTCCGTCTGACGCCGGTTGCAAGAGGGCATGGGTCCATTTTGCCCGGAAACCCCCCGGCTGCCCAATAGAAGTTTGATTGCCAATTGATTGTTATTAGTTATCAATAGACCGCGATCATGGAATTGAGGCATTTGAGATATTTTGTCGCGGTGGCGGAGGAACTGAACTTTCGCCGGGCCGCCGAGCGGCTGCGCGTTGCCCAGCCGGCGGTGAGCACCCAAATCAAGGAGCTCGAAGCGATGCTGAACGCGCGCCTGTTTGAGCGGACCACCCGCTCGGTCCTGCTGACGCAACCGGGGCGCGTGTTCCTGGATGAAGCCCGGGCCGTGCTCAACGCCGCCTTCCACGCCGAACAATCCGCACGCAATGCGCATCACGGCATGGTCGGCACGCTCCGCATGGGCCTCATCACCCCCGCGGCCAGCCCGCGCCTGGCGAAGGTGTTGCGCCACTTTCATCAACGCTTCCCCGGGGTGCAACTCTCGCTCTTCGAATTGACCAGCGCCGAGCAATTGCGACGCCTCCGGGCCGGAGAGCTCGATGTGGGCATGCTGCGACCGCCCGTCAGCTTTCCCGAACTCAAATGCATGTTCGTCGACCAATCGCATCAAGTCCTGGCCGCGCCCGCCGGCCATCGCCTGGCAACCAAGCGCAAACTGGACTGGAAGGATTTCGACGGGGAAGGCCTGGTGATGATTCAGCCAGGGCAACAGCATGGGTTTTACGATGCCTTTCTTTCGGCGTGCGCGGCGGCCGGCGCCAAGGTGCACCCGGCCCAATTCGCCCACGATATTGGCAGCAAAATGTGGCTCATATCGGCGGGGTTTGGAGTGGCACCCACCTCCGCCGCGTTGGCGGAAGTCATCCGTCCCGGGCTGGTGTTTCGTCCCCTGCCGCCGGGCCTTCCCCCAGTCCAAACCCTCCTCGTCTGGCGCCGTCCGGGTGAGGAGTCCCTGATCATCAGGAATTTTCTGGAAAGCTTTGCGCGGTTTACAAAGTAAGCGCCCGTGAGTGCGCCACAAAGCGGCAGAGGGCTCCCGCGTGCACCGAATGTCCCGCAGGTTTTGGAGGCCCTCGCCATGATAACACCCCATTCCGAGAATGCTTTTTGAAGCGAGAATCAATACGCGGAAATTATTTCTATCACCTCTTCAAGGTGCATTCATTTCCGCGCATCCTCCGGGGGCATCGCTTCGCTCAGGCGGAAGGTGTGTTGAACGGCCGAGACGCTCAGATGGGTAGTGGCGCGCGCAGCACCAAAGACCCCATCGTGATGACCGCCGAATACATTCTCGATATCCAAACCATCGTCAGTCGGCAGATTCCGCCACAGGAGCCAGCTGTTGTCACGGTGGGCACGATTCGTGGCGGGATCAAGCGCAACATCATTCCCGACGAAGTGAAGCTCCAACTCACCACGCGCGCCTTCAGCGATGCCGTACGCGACAAGATTGTTGATTCGCTGCAGAAGATGGCGTTGGACGTGGCCACAGCCAACGGCCTTCCGCCGGACCGGATGCCCATCGTGACGGTGAGTAAGACTGAAGCAGCGCCGGTCACGTATAATGACCCGGCATTGGCTGCGCGACTCAAACCTATCTTCGTCGCCGCCCTTGGAGACGGCAGCGTCGTGGATTGGCACGCTGAAATGGCCTGTGAAGACTTCGGCCTCTTCGACCTGCCGGAGGACCCGCACCGCATTCCGGCTTTCTTCCTCCGTATCGGGGCCAGCGATCCGGGAAAGCTTGCCGAGAGCCAACGAACCGGCATCCCCGTGCCGGGGCTCCATTCCGCGCTTTTCGCGCCGGTGGCCTCGCCCACCATTCGTACTGGCGTGCTCGCCATGTCAGCCGCCGTTCTTGACCTTATGAAGAAATAACTGCGCCCAGGCAAGCGGGCGATATTGGTCCGATTCGGAGGAGCGAACCCGCCGTTGGCTGAAGAAAACTACAAGCCCCTTGCATTAGCCCATGAACCTGTTATGAAATCCCTGCCTCGGAGTGGCCGGTTTTGATTCAAGCAAGGGGCTTTTCAATTTCTTCATATCGGCTTGCCGCGTACCAGTGTCGTGCGCGGATGAAAACGCTGCCTTTAGTCCCTTACGATATTCGTCAAACGCCGCGCGTCCGGAGCGCGTCAACCGCAACAGTGTCTGCGGCACTTTGCCGCGATACGTCTTTTCAATCTCGACGTAGCGGGCCTCCTCCAATCGTGCGAGATGGCTGGAGAGATTGCCCTTGTTCATCTCGGTTTCGTGCAGCAGGTAAAGGAAGTCGCATTCCTTTACCACCGCGAGGAGGGCGATGATCATCAGCCGCCCGGGTTCATGAATGACCCGGTTCAATTCGGAAATAACTCGAAGTTGCTCGTTCATTCTGCTTTTTGGGCGGGAGGTTGTGTGTGGCGAATGTACAAATATAGAGTGGCCGCGCCGGAGCCGAGCCATGTGAGACATACGAACGCAAGCATAGGCCGCCACAACCCCTTAAAATCTGCAGGGGCGATGAGAGCAATCGCGAAAAGCCCCAGCGCCATGAAGAGTAATACAAACCACTTCCACGAGTGTTCCCTGCTAAAGCGGCAGATCCAGTACCCATACCCCACCGCGAAGATGACTACGTTGCCCATCCATGTAAGGCTCCTCCAATCGTGCCGCCTGTCGAAGCATATCAGGCAGGCAGGCACGGCCCCAAGAACGACGGCTACAGTCATCATTGTCCACCAGGACTTTCCGCCAACGCGGTACGCGACATACCCGGTGCGCGGCCAGGTGATATGCTGCTTGATTGCCTTGGGGCCCCAGTGCAGGACACCAAACATCAGCAAGAGGCCCCCTACAAATAACACCATGCTTGGGAGCCCGTGCCTCCACATCGAATTCTTTGGCAGGATGGCAGACAGGTAGTTCAAAAAGGTAAACCCCAGCCCCATCAGGCCCATGGCCATCTCGCCGGTCCCGTCGATGTTGTTGTATCGCTTAGGAAGTTCCAGGCACTTTTGAAGTTCATTATTCATGCAGACTAGTATGTGACACAAACAAGTATTTGGCAAGGACTATCCGCTAGCAGTAAAGTAAAACGAGCAGAACCGGATAGCGAGCCATTCAGCTCGCCGGTTCTGCGGTCGAAGGTTCGTTAGGCTTGGGTTTGCTCTTCTTGTTTTTATCCTCTTTTCCGGCAATCGTGGCGTGGTCTTTAAGCCGATAGCTCCTCCCGGTAATGGCAATCGTCTGGGCATGGTGCAGGAAACGATCCAGGATCGCGCCGGCCGTCGGCACGTCGCCCAAAAGTTTGCCCCATTTCCGGTTGCGGTTGGCCGCCATCGCGCAAGCGAATTAACACTCCAGCTCTTGGACTATTTCACGTCCTCAAAATGTCGGACACTACCCACACACGCCCCGAAGAGAAGTGGCAGGCGCTGATGCGCCACCGCAACGAGCCGGTCTCCTGAATTACACCTGGCAGTCCCACTGCAATGGGCTTTTTGTGCTCCCAATCGCCGCGTGAGTAAGAATTCGCCATGCACAACTTTCAACCCTCAACAAAACTACACTCGCCACCCGTTATGGCGGGTTCACGGGCTGACCTGGCGGATGCGGTAGAAGCGTTGCGAAGCAGCCGGACTCAAGGGCGGTATGCCGGATAAAATGCCGTCATCCTCCCAACTGGAGATGCTGGCGCTGCTGGTGTTGGTGAGCAACGGCTGCCAGTTGGTGGGAGACAAACCGGGGGTGAACTGCACTTCGTAGGCGGCGCCGGGTGTGGTTTTCCATTGCAGTGTCGCACTGTGCTGCACGGCATCGGTATCCAGCGCGGTGATCTGCAACACCGGTGCCGGCGCGATGGTGAATTGGCTGAAGAAGGCATTCCGGTCTTCCGGCGGCGCGTAATAATCGTTCAGAAAGGCAACGCCGATGGCGTGTGCCCCGGCCGTCAGGAACAAGGTGGCGCTGTAGGTGGCCAGGTTGGTGCCAGTGAGGAAAAAATTGGTCTGGGAGATGCCGTCCACCGTCACGCCAACCTGGGGCAAAACGCCGGCAGCGGAGGTGCCGCCGGCGATGATCGTGAACGTGTAATTGCCGGAGGCGGTGATATTCACGGAGGTTTCAATCCGTCCGTTGCTGTTGAGATAGGCAATGCCGCCGGACGTGTTGTAGGCCGCGACATTCACGTTGGTCATAGTTCCCGCCACGATCGTGACACCAGGTGAAGGTTGAACCGCAACACCCAAATCGGTGAGCAGCCTGCTGATGTAGCGTCCGGCCCTGGTGGCGTTTTGCGTTTCGGTGTCCCACTCGATTTCGTCAAGAATCACCAGTCCGCTGCCCCGGCGATCCTGCGCCAACGCGCCGGGACGGGTGAGCAAGGTGGCCGGATTGTCGTCGGCATCGCGGCCCCAAAGGATTTGGGCGAGGAACAGATTGCGATCCTCGGGAGGTGCATACGCATCGTTGTCGAAGGAAACCGCCAGTTGATGGGTGCCCGGCGTGAGATCAGCGCTCAAAGTGTAATAAGCCAGAAGGTTGGTGGGCACGGTCACCGAATCCTGCGCCACACCATCAATCTCCAGCGACATTTGTGGCCAGCCGCCTTGAACCGGCGTGCCGCTGGCCTGCACGTTGAATAAGTACGTTCCCGCCTGGGTCACATTGATGTTCTGGGCGACATAACCGTTGGCGTAGAGCCACCAGCCGCCCGACCCGGCGCCGCCGGTGCTATGAATCGGCATGGTCAGCACCTGAATGGTGTTGTAGGTGGTCAGGTTGAAGTTCTTGTGATAGTAGCGGCTGGCAACGTTGCTGGACAACACCTCGGTCTGGTTCCAGGCGCCGGGCAGGCTGATCCAATACAAATCGTCATTGGCGGGCCGAACCACGGCGTTGGTCGAGTCGTGGCGTAACACGAGGCTGAGGGCGGTGGAGTTGTTGTTCAACTCCGGAAACAGCCCGGCCCCGGCGGCGGCGAGAAAAGCATCGGTCGGCCGGTGCAGAACCAGTTTGCCGCCGCGCGCAACGTAATTGGTGAGCGCGGGCAATTGTGCCGTCGCTTCTGACCATGCCGCATTGCCGCCGGCCACGATGAGCACCGGGTAAACCGCAGGGTCGCAGTTCGTCAGACGGCCGGAAAAGTTTTCGGCCAGCAATCCGAGCTGGGCGAGCTTGATGGCGGCGGACGATTGGGTTTCCGCCAGCAGCCCGGCGGGATGCAGCGCCTGATGCCCGGCGCCCGATCCGCAGTAATTCAGCAGGCGTTGCAGCAACACGCCGGCGAGCGGTTCGACGTCGAATCGCGCCGTCAGCGGCCATTGCGAGCCCAGGATGCCGCCGGAACCCACCGGCAATTCCACGGCGGCGGCATAGGCGAGTCCACTGGTGGAGCCAATCGAGGCCAACACCCGGAAATTGCCGCCCAACGGCATATTGAGTGCATTCACCACCACGCGGTTGTCGGCGGCCCACCAGCAAAGGTCTGTGGAAGTGAGGTCCGCGGTGACCGGATGATTGGCATTCGGAAAAGCAAAGCTGGCGTCATAATTCTGCACCTGCAAACCGGCGGGCATCCAGGCCGGATAATTGGTTTGATCGAGCACGAGCACCCAGCCGCCCTGCGCGGCAAAGTTCTGCCATTGGGCCGCCACGGTGCCCGAACCCACCTCGGGCACCGGTTCGGCGACGAGCGCGTTCTGGCCCACCACCAACAGCTTCAATTGGCCGTACGCCGTCGTGTGCAGATTAGTCACGCTGGTGAACGGAATGCCAAAGCGTCCCAACAAACCGGCGGTGGCCCCCGCCGGATCGTACAAACCCAGTTTCACTCCGGCCGGCAACGCGAGGCTTGTTGGCGACAGGGCCGAATAGAGCACGGTGTTGGTGTAAACCACGGTGGCGGCGTTGTCCAATTCGAGCTGCAGCGGGAACGGTCCGATGGTCGCCGGCACCGGGAACGAAATGTTGCCCTGCCATTGCCCGGCCGGCGGCAGCGAGAACGTCGTGTTCTGCCACGCCCCGGCGCCGGCCTTCCAGCGCAGCGTAAAGCTGCCGGCCGCCAGCGTGTCGTTGTAAACATGCAACGCACGCTGCGCGGTGGCGCCCGTGAAGAAACGCGGATTGTACTGGTCCAAAAACACGGCATTGGGTTCGTACGCGGCCTTTTGAATCCCGTAAAGATAATTTGAACTGGTGTTCAAGGCGAACACGCCCCACACGACACTGGGATCCTCGAACTCGGTCCAGGGAGACATCCCGTTGACGCCATAGGAGCGGTAGGCCTGGATCTGCATCTGCCAGGTGAGCCCCTTGGACAGGATGCGATAATGGGCTGGATCGAAATAAGCGTCGTCGCCAAAAAGAATCGTGTAATACTGCGCCGACGTGTCCGGAATCCAGAGAAATTCACCGATGTAAAGCGGCTTGGACCGGTCCCAAATCCATTGGCCGCCGGGCATCCAATCCCGTGCGATCGATTGATTCATCCAGTAGGCATCGTTGGGCCAGACGTGGAAATCGGGAAAATCATGCGGATAATGGAGGCCGAGCACGTCCGCGGCGCCGTTTGGATCGAGGTCAGCCTCGTAGGTGATGGGTCGCGTCGGGTCCAGGCCCTTGAGGATGCCGCCCATCGCCGCCAGTTCGCCGACGGTGCCGGAATAGAGTTTTTCCCCGCCGCAATGAAGAATCTCGTTCTCCAGGCTCCACAGGACGATGGACGGATGGTTGCGGTCGCGCTGCACCGCGGCGGAAATGTGCTGCGCATAATTGGTCCAGAAGGTCGTGCTGCTCAGCTGGTAGGCCATCGGATCGCACCACACCGCGCATTCCTCCACCACCAGCACGCCGACTTCATCGGCAATCTGGTACCACGGTTCATCCCACGGTTGCGTGTGAAACCGGATGGCAACGTTGTTGCCGGCTTTGACGTCATTCAAAATCTGGCGGATCTGGTTGGTATCCTGAAGGTCGGACGGCGGCCACGTCGCCGTGGCCAGCAGGTTGATCGGCGTGCCGTTGAGATAAAACAACCCGCCCTGGGCCCAGAATTCGCGGAAGCCAAAGCGCGTCTGCAGCTGGTCCTGGCCGGTGCCGCTCGCCACGGTCGTGGCGAGATAATACAGATACGGATCATGGTGCGTCCACAAATGCGGATTGTTCCAGGACGCCGTGAGATCGAGCTGGGTGCTGGCCCCCGCCCCGATGACGATCTGCTGCGCCGGCAGCGACAAGGCGGTGATGGCGCCGTCCAGAACACTGTTGGTGAGGTTGACCGTCTGTGCGGAACCGCTGTCGTTGCGTACCGTCAGGCGGACGGTGAGCCGGTTGGACCGCACCGAAGGCATCACAAACACATCGGCGATGGATACCGGCGGAACGCTCACGATTTTGACCGGCTGCCAGATGCCATACAATTCATAACGCCCGCCGATGGGCGCCAGGATGTTGTTAGTGACGAAGTACCGCGCATCTTCGCCGGCGGGCTGGTTGCTGAAATTCACCGGTTGCGCAAAAGTCGCGGTCCAGTCGGTCACGCCCACGATCAACTCGTTCGTCTGCCCGACGAGCGAGGCGGCAGTGATGTCGAAGGCGAAGGCTTCGTAGCCGTTGAGATAATTGCCGATGAACGTGCCATTGAGCCAGACCTGCGCATTGTATTTTACGCCGCCGAATTTCAGTTTGAGCTGCGTGCCGGCCACCGTGGACGGCAGGGCAAACGTGGTTCGAAACCACGCGTGCTGGTATTGGTAGCCGGAAAGAAAACCGGGCACGGTGATGGTCTGCCAGTTGTTGCTGGGCGGGTAGCTGAGCTGGCTGACATTCTGATATTGCCACGTGCCGCCCAGATCCAGCTCCGTCCGCGCAGCGTCGGCCCGGAAAATAACCCAAATAAGGAGCAACAGACCAAGGATCAAAGCGCGGGCATAACCGCGAACATGCGGCCGCGGGAAAGTCATTAGCGTTAGGTTAAGACGATTCCCCCCGGAGTCAAGCCGCCCTGTCCGCGTCAATACCGCCACCCTTGGCCACCTATTTCGGACGATGAAGCTACGAGACGTCCTAATCTTCAGCCGCAAAAGGGCTCTCTTGGGCGCGCAAAGCAGGCGGCGGCCGGCATGGACGACTTCCAAGGAAGCCGGGTTGACGATTTTGGTGAGTGCCGAGCGGCTGGAAAGCATGCACACACACGCAGAGAGAGACATCATCCGCTATACACACGCGCGCACACACACCCGCTGCCACAGTGAGCGGTCGTCCTCTGGGCTTGGATACTGTGGGAGTCTGGATTAAAATGGTGCCGCCTATGAAAAAGTCTCTTGGAGCCAAGACCCTTGTTTACCCGACGCCGGTGTTTGTGGTTGGAACCTACGACAAAGAGGGCAAGCCAAACGTGATGACAGCCTCGTGGGGCGGCATCTGCTGTTCCCAGCCGCCCTGCATTGCGGTGTCTCTGCGCAAGGCGACCTACACCCACGGCAACATTCTGGCGCGCAAAGCATTTACCATCAGCATCCCGTCCGAGGAGCACGTCCGAGAGGCGGATTACTTCGGAGTGGTCTCGGGCAGAAACGAGGATAAATTTGCGGCGACAAAGCTGACCCCGGTCAGAGCCGAATTCGTGGATGCCCCTTATGTGAAAGAGTTCCTTCTGATCGTGGAATGCAAGCTGGCCCACGTCATCGAGCTTGGGCTGCACACGCAGTTCGTCGGCGAGGTCGTGGACGTGAAAGCGGAGGACAGCGTCATGGCAAACGGCGGCTTGCTGGATATCACCAAGATCAAACCGCTGGTGTTTGCGCCGGACACGCAGGGTTATTACGGAATCGGCAAATTTATTGGAAAGGCGTTCTCGGTCGGCAAACGCATCTGAAGCCAGACACGCAACGGAGATTCTGAAGCGGGCCGGGCGCGGGCGGAATCACCACACGCAACTTTTTTGCCTACGCCTTGGCAAAAGAAACCGATTGTGTTTGACGTAATTGCCCATAGTGGGATCAACCGGCAGCCATCCGTAAGGCGCCAGGTAGCTTGACTCCACAACTGCACTAAAACCGACAGACCAAATCCAGAGTGACAAATGGACTGGGCTTGAACGAGACGGTTTGGTCCAGGCGCGTGTAATTGATCTGCCGACCCACGGAATAGCCGCTTTGGAGCCCCACGGACACACCCGAAAGCAGTCGGTATTCCGCGCCGGGCCCGAGGTGAAAATCGCGATAGGTGCCCAGCGCATTGTTAAACATCGGTTGGTTGATCTTGCTGCCAAGATTGGAGTCTCCGCGGAACACCATGAAATTTCCTCCAGCGCGGAGAAAAACCGTGGTCCTTGCGTCCAGGCGATAGATCAATGCCGGCCCAGGCCACATAAAATTGAGCGTCAGATTCGTTTCGATATCCCATCGGAAACCCGCCAGTGGGAGCACGGGTATCTGGTTGTCCGGCTCGAAGGCGATTCCGAACCCAAGCGTGAAGTCGGGCCTCCATTTATATACCGCCCTCACTACTCCGGCTACGCCGATGTCATCTCCTCCAATGTTGTCCAGCCGGTATAAACGCGGTCCAATCGTCCCCAGAAACGTCCAACGATCATCTAATCGATAACCTGCTCCCGTCTGAAACCCAAGCGTGTGCACCCGGTCCGGAATTGGCGCACCTTCCACAGTCCCGAGAAGGAGATTGCGCGAGCCCAATTCTGCTGGAACAAACCACTTCTCTGCAACCGGGATTTCCGTCGACAGACCGACACTAAACGCATTCGCATCGGACCTGGTTTTGGTTCCCTGAAAGGAAACATCCCCGGGAGCAACGTAGGAGTAATCCGTGATTGCTCGAATCGACAGTGCGTTGGTTTTGGAAGTAATCGAATAAGCATGACCGAAGCCCGTGGGCGGAGGCGTGGATGGACCAACGGCTTGGCCCAGCGCAGAAAGGCAAAGCAGGCACGAGATGCAGAAATCTGTTGCGACGACGTTGCGGGCTCTTTTCATAGTGTGTTCCGGAAGCAACCAAGAAGGTCATTACATTTGGTTGGCGGACTTAGGGGTCTTAAGGGTCACAAATGAGCGTATATCTTTTGGGAACGCAACAGCACTTGGCCCTGAACCAGCCGGATTTTGTGGTGCAACAGAACTTCTCCTGATACCATACAACCATAAAGGCAGGTCCGTGAATGTGTATCAAGGATTATTTGGGATTCCAAGAACGTGGCTATCTACACATGCTTAGCCGCGACCTCACCAAGGGCGATTGAGGTCGGGACGCCGTTTTCGGTTATCCTGAACGCGCGTTTGCAGGCTTGGGTTTGGTGAGCTTTCGGGAGGTACCCGTGCCCGATTTGACGCGGCGTTTATTGCCGTCATCTCCTCGTCGATTACCGCGAGCAACTCTTGCCGGCCTTGCCGTGTCGCTGCCGAACAGGTGAATACCAAGCGGCTCTCTTTTCGGCTTCGCGCAGGTAGCGGATTTCGAGTTGGAGTTTGAGGAAACTGTCATACCGCTCGCGCGGGAGCGTGCCGGCGGCGAGCGCTTCGAGCACCGCACATTTATTCTCCTTCGTATGGGTGCAGTCGCGGAAGTGGCAGCGCACAGACAGCGCGTCGACCTCTGGAAAAGCTTGCTTCGATCCTTCACTGGCAATCCAGATGTGAAATTCTCTCATGCCCGGCGTGTCAATGACCACGCCGCCTTGTGGGAGGAAAATCATCTCGCGCCACGAAGTGGTATGCCGGCCTTTGGCGTCATTCGTGCGCACTTCCACGGTGGCCTGGATGTCTTCTCCATAGAGGCGGTTGATCAGGCTCGACTTGCCGACACCGGAGGTGCCGATGAACACGGCTGTGTCGCCGGGCTTGATCAGTTGCGCCAATTTCTTTACGCCTCGCCCGGTGAGCGCACAGGCCGCGAGCACTAAAGCGTCGCCGGCCACGCGAGTAGCGTCCGCGAGCCTTGCGTCAAGGTCGTCGCACAAATCGATTTTGTTCAGGAGAACGACTGGGCGAGCGCCGCTTTCATAGGCTACGGCCAGCATCTGCTGCAGACACACGGCGTCGAAACTCGCGTCCGCGGCGGTTACCATGAACGCCGTGTCGATATTTGTGGCGAGGATATGCTCAGTGCTGCCTCGGCCGGTCATCTTGCGGCAGAGTTGGGTGCGTCGCGGAAGGATGGCCTGGATCATCGCCTTCTCCTCTTTGGGAACGAGTTTTACGGCGACCCAGTCCCCGACCTTGGGCAGTTTTGCATTGGACCCGCGGGCTTCGTGCATGCACTTGCCTGTGACTTGCGCGAGAAGTTCCGCGTCAGCGGTCCAGACGCGGAAGAAATGTTTGTCCTCCACCGCCACGCGAGCCGGAACCAGGCCCTTGGCATGGTAAGGCGCGAACTGCTGGTTGAGGTCAGCATTCCAGCCCAACTTCGTCAGGTCCATAGAG
Source organism: Verrucomicrobiia bacterium (assembly GCA_035648815.1). GTDB lineage: Bacteria > Verrucomicrobiota > Verrucomicrobiia > Limisphaerales > BOG-1460 > DASRKU01. The sequence continues at coordinate 14,811 of DASRKU010000372.1, forward strand.
GCGTGCTGATTGAATTATTCATTGCCTGTAGTTTGATTTCGCCTTCATAATGGCATTGTGAAGCTGAAATCGATAGCGCTAAACTTAATCCCGCCGGATTGACGAACCGATCGGAATTCTCGACGATGCGGGGCCAGAATGAACTTCAAAAACTTCGGAGGTTTGGCAGTTCTGATTTGCACGATCTGCTTTTATATACGTCCTCTATTGGCTGGAGACTTGGGCAATCCTTCCGAGAATGCCACGAATGCACCCGGCAATCCCTCAAGAGAAGGACAGCTCGCCGCGCTCCAACTGGAGATGACGAACGCGAGTCAACGCGTGATCCAAATTGTGAACAGACCGGTGAGGGCGTTCGCGCGCACTCCGGATTTGCCGGTGGCCACGTACAGCCCGGGATGGTTCCACCCGGGCGCAAGCAAACCGGATTTCGAAAATGTCGACGTGCGCCAAACCCAGGAATTGATCTATGCGAAGAACCAGTACGTCACTTCGGACCTCAATCCGGGAGTCGTGTTCCTCGGCCGGGATTTGGAATTCAACTCGATGACCAAGTACTTTTACGTCAATCGATCGTTGCCCAAATGCCGGCTGACGGAAACGGAGATGCTGGAAATCAATCGCCTTTACCGGATCATCGGCCGTTGTGAAAAAGAGATCCAACGACTTCAGGAACCTCCTCCAGGTGAATCGGTTCACTCGCGCCAAGCAGAGAGCGACATCGAAACCGGCCAGTTGGGATTTGTTGATCGGATTCGAAGCATCCCGACGCAGACTCGCGTCATCTACGGCAGCGGCATCATCGGCGCGTTCCTTCTCGTGCTGGTGGTCCTGCGGTCCGTGAGGAACAGGAGCCGCTGAAGAGCCGGAAATCTGCGCCCAAGATGAATTCATCAGCGAATTTCGCGACCGCTTGCAACTTCCGGAACGGCGCCATTCTTCCGGAATAGTCGCTGCTTGTGCTCCCATCAGAAACCCGGCTTCACTCCGGCTAGAGTCAGCGCGACGCGGAACCATGCCGTCGTATGAAACGCAGTCTCTTAGCTGTAATTCTGGGAATTTCCTTTGCGACAACAACGACCCGCGGCACAGGCTTTATCTACTTCGCTAATTACGGGGATCCTGTTTCAAATCCGCTGAGTTGGGCTTCTCAACCGGAGTTGGCGCCGCCCGGATTGGCCGGGCAGCCGGTGACTGATCCCAACGTCCAGATCCAGTTGTATTGGGCGCTCGGCAGCTTTGGCGATCTCAATTCGTTCCTGGCGGCGGCTCATCCGGGAATTTTTGCCACACTGATTAACTTTATACCCGGCTATGAAGGCGACTATGGCACTGGCATCGCCCAGGTCTTGGATAACTGGACGGACGGACCGGTGACCTTCATGGTTCGAGCGTGGGAAACTGCAGGTCCCTTTGGCGGGCCGACCTTCGAGAGTTCAAGCCTCAGGGGCCAATCGGCTTTGTGGGAAGAAGTCGCCGCAGCCGATCCGTTTTCCTACGGGATTCAGGATTCCTTGCCCGGCGGCTCCTTCGCCATGGGGCCTCCGGAAATGTCTCTGAGCCTGGTTCCCGAACCGATGGCGCCCAGTCTGGTAATTCTGGTAATATTGGGGTTATCAGGATTGAACATGATGATCCGGCGTCGGCGCATGTAGCCACTACTTCGTTGGCCCGATCATAATAAATCCATCCCGGAAGTCAGCTGTTGCCCCACAGGATGCTGTTTTCGATCCAGCCAGCGCACCCAGACAGATCAATGGCACTGTAGGCTGCGTTTTCGCTGAAACGATTGTTGTGTCCGCGAAGCTTGCGGAAGCAACACTATTCAGGGTCGACAACACGATATCAGTTTCGTATTTGGGAAGATTAGCTTCCGGCTTTGTCACTTGGGGCAGTAAGCCAATTGCCGTCATTCAACAAAGAGCAAACACCTCACGAGCGGTTGGCAAAACGCAGGTGACCGGGAAGGATGGCCGCGCTCTCACGAGACGCGGCCACAAAGAATTGATTCCGAGCCGCCGTTGGCGCAGGAGGCGCAATCGTCTTGACAAGACAACAGCTCCAGCCGTTTCCTCGTTTGTGCAGCGGCCGTGAACTTCTACCCGAAAAAATGAATACATTGAAAACCTCCAAACTTTGCGCCGACTGGCGTTGGTTGATCCTCAACGGAATTATTTGCGGTCTGTTGGCTCTCCCGGTTTTCGGAGAACAATTGAATTACAAAGAGGCGCACGTGTATGTCACCGCCGCCGCCCCGGTGCAACTCGGAGCGGATTGCGGCACTTGCGCCTTCGCGCCGCTGGATCAGCCGGACGAGGATTTTCCAACCATCCTGATCGATGAATCGAAGACCTTCCAGACCATCGTGGGCTTTGGCGGAGCATTTACCGACGCGGCGGCTGACACCTTTGCCAAGCTGCCGCGAGATGCCCAGGAGCAATTTTTGAAAGCATGCTTCGATCCGGTGGCGGGGAACGGCTACACCCTGTGCCGGACGACGATTCACAGCTGCGATTACGCATCGGCGATGTACACCTACGACGACGTGGCCGGAGACAAGGATTTGGCGCACTTCAGCATCGAGCACGATCGAACTAACCGGCTGCCGTTCATCCGGCGAGCCGAAGCTGCGACCGGGGGAAAGCTTGTGCTGTTCGCGTCGCCGTGGAGTCCGCCGGGATGGATGAAGACGAACGGCGAGATGTTGCACGGCGGAAAGCTCAAGGCCGAGTACTTCCAGACCTGGGCGAATTATTTTGTGAAGTATCTCAAGGCCTATGCGGCCGAAGGCGTGCCGATTTGGGGGGTAACGGTGCAAAACGAGGCGGCCGCCACTCAGGTTTGGGAGTCATGCATCTTCACGGCCACGGAAGAGCGGGATTTTGTGCGCGATCACCTGGGGCCGGCCTTGCACCAAAACGGTTTGGCGGACGTCAAGCTCATGGTTTGGGATCATAACCGCGGGATCATGATTCAGCGAGCGGCGGCGGCTTACGAAGATCGGGAAGCCTCCAAATACATCTGGGGAATGGCCTTTCACTGGTACATTGGAGATCATTTCGACAATGTGCGGGTTGTCCACGACGCTTTTCCGGACAAACACCTGTTGTTTACAGAAGGCGCGGGAAGCGGCACCTGGGTGTCGGCCTATCGCCTGGCCAAAAACGTGATCTCGGATCTGAACAACTGGACTGAGGGCTGGACTGTCTGGAACCTGCTGCTCGATCAGAACGGCGGTCCGCGCCATGCCGGAGGGGAGCACGGCAGCACGATCGTCAACGCCGATACCCGGAGCGGCCAGGTCACGTTCAACCCGCCGCATTATGTCTTCGGCCAATTCTCCCGGTTCATCCGCCCGGGGGCAAAGCGCATCGCATGCACGTCCAACGACGATGATTTCCTGGCCACGGCATTTCGCAATTCCGATGGCAAACTGGCGGTGGTGGTGGAAAACCTTGGCGATCACCAGACCTTCTTCCAGGTCTGGATCAACGGACAGGCAGTGAGGTACTCGAGTCCGCCCAGGGCGATCATCACGATGGTTCTGCAGCCGGCGGGTTAACGGGCCACAGGCGCGCTGATCCCGCGACCTTCTCTGTCAGCGCCGTTTTTTGCCAACGGCAGCCAAACCTTGTATGGCGATCCCGTCCCGCCCGCATCGGCAAACGGAATGAGGCGGATTCTGCATGGCGAGCCTTCGGGCAAAGCGCCTTCCCGGTGCGTGGCCACCGCATTGACGCTGAAAACCTGTGCGCCTGGCCAGTTCTTTTGCTCCTCAGGCGCGGGCTCGGGCTTGATGTCCAGCGCGGTCAGGTCCGCCCCGGCCAGTGCCAGATCGTTGATGGACTCCCCTGTGTTGGCCAGCAGCGCGTCATCCGCCGCCAGGACCAGTGGTCCATAAAGAATTGCCGCCTTGCCTTGATTCAGGTGATCTCCAACAACCACAGCGCCCTCGAGCTTCATGTTCAACTCAATCGAATCATTCCGGAACCACTTTCGTCGTACGGCGAGGTAACCGGTCGCTCCCGCTTTCGTTTCCACATCCCGGTTGTTGACCCGGACGGAAAACGACCGGCACCACGCGGGAATTCGCAGCTTCACTTCAAATGATTTCGGCCGGTCAGGTTCCAGCGTGATGCGAACATGCCCATCGCCGGGGTAAAGAGTTGCATTGGTCATTCCAACTTTCGTCCCGTCGCGCAAATTCAGTTGCGCCGTTCCCGCGTCGTAAAGGTTGAACACCAGTCCGTCGGCATCCGAGCTGACCGCAAACGTGGGAATGAGCGCAACTCCCCGAGGGCCGCTGGAAAGGCAGCAATTGCCATCCATCGTGCTGCTGTAAGGTTTGGTGCCTTCCATTTGCACATAATAACCCCAGGCAGCTCCGTCGCAGCGCTGCGCGCCGAATAACTGATTCAAAATGACGCGTTCCAACTGTTCGGCGAACCTGGCTTCGCCGGTGAGCCGCAACAATTGCGCGTTGAATTGGAGCCAGGTGACCGTGACACACGTCTCGCCCACATTGGCGACGTTCGGCAGATCGAAATCACCATGAAAGACCTCCTTGTAACTGGCAGCGCCAGTAATATAGAGACGATTGTTCACGATGTCCTGCCAGGCGTTCAAGCATGCGTCCAGAATCCGGCGATCACCCACCGTGCGGTAATACTCCAGCGCTCCATTGAGGCAGGATAACATTTCATAAGCCTTGCCGTTTCCAACCTTGTCCACGCGTTTGAGCGCCAGCAGCGCGGAAACTACTTTGGGCCCGTTCGGCTGTTCCCAGGCGCGAAGGATGTATTTGCAAAAATCGAGATACTTCGCTTCACCCGTCATCCGGTACAGCAATACCATCGGCTCCAGGACGCTGGTCGGGGCCATCCCCACGTGGTGGCCGGCGGCGATAATGTCGCGTTGCCCGGGTTGGTCACCGAACGTACGGCAGAGCAAATCACCCATCCGGCGGCAAGCGGCGAGAGGATTCACAGTGCCAGTGTAACGGACATACGTGATCAGGCCGATCAGGTTGTACTTGTGCGCCCAGACGTCCCATTCGGTCCATCGATTCTTTTCCAGGTAAGTTCCCAAATAGCCATCAGCAAGCTGGCATTTGACCAACTCCGCCGCCACGTAATCCATTTTCTGACGCAGCAACGGATCGCCGGTGTTGACCCAGGCCAGCGTGGCTGCATGCAGCCACTTCCCTGCGTGTTCACCATCCCATGTCTGCCTTCCCGGGCGCTTGCGGTAACCTTCCAACAAACGTTCGGGGTCAATCTTTGCCAGGCGATTCGCTTCGCTGGCTTGGATACGCGTCCCGATCCATCCCTTGAGTTGCGTTCGATCCGGTTGGACGAAATCTTGCGCATCGGCAACCATGCAAGTCACCTTTTCTGGAAGAGGCGTCATTGCGGCCGTTAACGGCAATACAGTCAGAGACCACAGGACAACCGTTGATTTCATGTGCCGGCAGGAGTTGTAGAGGATTGCACGGATCGGCGCCAGTGCTCCTTCGACGTTTCCTGCAACGTGACCCGCGGTCAAATATCTGGAACAGATGGGCCATGACGATCCGCGCGGATGGCGTTATGCATTTGAGCCAGCGATGCGCCCCAGCGTCCGGCCTTTTGACACCGCGCTGACAGGTTCCATAAAGGGTTTAACCTGACTGTTTACAATGCCGCACGCGGGCGTCAGGCCTCATTTCTCCGCCTCTTCCCGCCTGGCATCCGCACTGGCACATAGGCTGCTCCATGTTTGTCCACACAGTCGCAACAAATGTTTAGATTCGCCCAGCTACAAACAACGGGTCGGCCGTAGAGGACGATAGTTCCTGCCGGAAGCGCCTTCAGCAACTGTATTCACCATTACTTACATGAACGATTCCAACCTGACGAATTTTCAAGGTTCTGCGGCTTCCGCAGCGCCGAAGGATAGAGGGTTCACCCCGTGGCAACGGCTGAAGACCAAGCGCATTTCGTATCTGGCGCTGCCGTTGATCGTGATGGCGACAGTGGCGGAATTCGTCATTCTGTCCATCGGCTGGAAATATCAAAGGACGGTTTGCCTGCCGCATGGAATGGGAGTGACATTCTTTGGCATCGGCCCGATCGGCGCGACAATTCTGATGGTGGAGTTGCTCAAGCTGCCGCTGGCTGCGTGGACCGCCTCCCGTTACGGCTGGATGAAAAAGTTCATGCTGGTGATGGGACTGCCTCTGATTTGTGTGCTGACTTTCCAGTTGGTCAAGGACATGGCGGTTTACGAAATGGGCGTTGCGCTGACGCCCGCGAGCGAAATGCTCGAAAAGGCTTCCGAGCAGGAAGTCAAAATCGTCCAACTCAATGGTGAGCTGGCGGCCATCCAGAAGAAGAAGGCCGACCACGACAGCAAGCTCGCCGAGTTGGCCGCGAGGAAAGCCAGGACCGAGGCCGATATCGAGGAATCGCTCAAGCGCAATGACGAGGCGCGCCACGATGCTATTTCGCTGACCGACTACCAGAAGTCGGAGTTGTCCGACATGGCAGCGCGTCAGCAGACGATCATCAAACAGGCCGATGCCGACGCCGCGCAGCTCACGAAAGCCCTCGCGGACCTGCGCGCCCGCCGCGAACCTGAGTTAGCGCTGGCCAGCAAGTGGAACGCGGAGCAAGCGCGCCTGGAGAACAAATACAAGGCGAAGATGGCCGATTACGCCAACAAGAAGGCGGCCTATGACAAAGCCAGGGCGGAGTACGACAATGCGAACTTTCTCAAGCGCAAGTTGATGAGTGAACCTGTGGATCCTGGCGTGCCGCCGGAGCGCGAGGAAAATACAATTCTCAAGCCAACGCAATTTGCCGAACTCGATGCGCAGATCAAAGCCAAGGAGGCTGAACTGGCAGGGGTGAACAAGAAGCGGCGCGATACGGTTGCCCAGGTCGAGTTTGACGCCCGCCAAATGCGCCTGAATTTCGATAATCGCTCCAGCACCAAGCGCGAAGAGGCCGATCGGAAGCGAGAACAGTTGCTGGCCTCCCGGGCTGCCCTGAGTACCCAATTCGCGGCGGAACAAAAGCAGCTTGACGGCGAATACGAATCGGCTGCCGGCAAGGCTGACGGGGTTCGCGCGGAATTGGATGGCTGCCGCAAAAAGGCCCAGCAGTATTACGAAGCGCGTGTGGCTTCCATCAATAACACGCAAGTGTTCCGCATCGCCACCACCGTGGAAATCATCCGGGGCCTGGTGTTTGGGAAGCATCCCGTCTCGATTACCGCTACCGCCAAAGAGCGCGGCGATCGGTACACCGACCAGATCAGCATGGTTCGCATCTGGGTTTATCCCGTGCTGGCGTTCATCATCGCTTTCCTTCCGACGTTGATGGTGGAGGTCGGTTTCACCACACTTTTTGAGCCCGAAAAGCAGCGTCCTCAGCACCGCCTGGGCTTCCTGGGCCGCCGCATGCACTGGCTCTACACCCGCGCCGGTCGCCTGAAGATTTTACGCGCCGAGCGCATGGCCAGGGAGGCCTCCGCCCAAATCGCCTCTCGCGATGCCGCGCTCGCCACCGGGAAAGCGAATGCGGAACAGGTCCTGGCCGAAAAACAAATCGAGCTGCAATCTGTTCTCGACGCCATGAGCGCCGGCGCGGCGAGACACGAACAGGACGCCAAACAGAAGGAAGAGGCTTGGGTCGCCAAACTGGCGGCGATGGCGGATTCGCTCAATCGCACGGTTCTTGAAAAAGACGCGTTGCGCGATTTTCAGAAGTCCGAGATCGAACGCCAGGTGCAACTGCGCCAGAACGCGTGGTCTGATCGCATCACCCAATTGCGCCAGGAATTGGACGAACAGCGCGCCGCCGCAGAAACAGAGCGCACGGCTCTCATCCAGGAACAGCACGCCAAGTTGATGCAGGTGACCGAGGACTGCAAAGCCCAGGTGATTGAGGCGCGTCGCCGAATGGCAAAGGCCGAACTGGCGGCCACGGAGAAATCCTCGAAGTTGTCACAGGATTTGAAGGAGGCCTTGAGTGTCCGGGATGTGGCGCAATCCGAACTGAAGCATCAGGCCGATGCGTACACCGTGCAGTTATCGCAAATCCAGGAGGAAGCCGCGCGCGAAATGGACAAGGCTGTGCGCGAGGAAAAGCACCGATCCGAGAAGCAGCAGTCGGAATTTGAAAAGACGCTGCGTCAGCGCGAGGAGGACTTCGAGCGGCGGCTGAATCAACGAGAACAGGAGCTGTCGCTCGCCTTCGACGCGCGCGTGGCCGAGGAGAAGACCCGGGCGGAGCAGGACGTCCGCAATCGCGAGAAGGAGCTGGCTGCCCAATTTGAAACCCGCGCTCGCGAGGTGGACGCGCGCTGGAACCAGGAGTTGCAGCAGCGGGAAGACGCGGTCCAGAGCCGGCTCAAACAGCGCGAACAGCAATGGCAGGCCCAGGCGGAACTTCGATTGCAGGATGTCCAGGCGCAGGCGGAAGGCCAGATGCGCCTGCGCGAACTGGAATTCGAACGCCAGCTTGAGGCCCAGTCGCGAGATGCTGAATCGCGGCGGAACAAGGAATTGCAACAGCAGGAATTGGCGTTTCACGCAAAACTCAAGCAGCGCGAGCACGAATTGGCCAACAGAGCGGCCGCTCGCGAGGCTGAAATGCAAAACCAACGGGCTTCGGATTTGAGCACCCGCCAGGAGGATTGGCAACGACAGGCCGAGTCGCAGGTCCGCGCCGTGGAAATCCGCCTTGCTCACGAGGCGCAACAGAAGGAAGAATCATTCGAAAAGAAGATCCGGCAACGCGAGCAGCAGTTGCAGTCGCAGTTTGACGCGCGGCAACAGGAACTGCAGTCCAAGTTCAACGAGGAACTGCGACGCCGCGACGCTGAGTTGGCGGAGGCCAGCCAGCGCGAGCAGGACTTGACGGCCAAACTGGTCGCGCACGCGGAAACCCAGCTCCTGGCCGAGAAAGAATGGGAAACAAAACTGGAGAGAACGCGCGGTACGATTGCCCCTCTCCGGACGCTCGTGGCGCGAACTGAGAAAGAGCGCGATGAAGCCATGCAATCCGCCTCAGAGAGCTCGCGTCAGGTGCAGCAACTGAAGCGGAAGTCCATGGAGGCGTTCTCGTTGCTCAACGGCTGGAAAGATAAAGAACACCCGGATGGCGAACGGGACTGACCTATCTCGCAAGTGTGCGGAGTGAACGTCGCTGAGATGCCGGGTCTGTAGTAGCAGCCAAGCCCAGTCTACGGCGATGGTAACAGCGCAACGCGGTAGAACCGCCTCTGATCTGGTCCAATGAAATCCGAGGCGGACGCGGTGCTCTTGATGGCAGTGACAGGGCTGCCCAAATCGAGCCAATTAGGGGGATTCAGATCAGTGGTATATTGCACCTGGTAGGTGTGGTTGGATACGGCTGCCCAGGTAAAACTCAAATAACCATTCGTAGCCGTAACGGCAAGGAGGTTCGGCGCCGGCATGGCCACCGTCAGCGTCGCAACACTGCTCGTAACGCTCCCGTACGAATTGGCGACGATGACCGTGTAGTTGCCCGCGGCGCTCGCTGTGACATTGTTAAGCTTCAGCATGGGATAACTGGCAAATAGCGTAACTTCCCGCACGCGGTTGTTGAACATATCCGCAATAAACAAGTTACGCCAACTGTCCAGGCCCACGCCGTAAGGCCCGCTCAGGCTCGCCATGGTGGCCGCGCCCCCATCGCCGGAATAACCAATGGCGCCGCTGCCCGCCACCGTCGTGATGAAACCGTCGGTATCGATTTTTCGGATAAGGTTGTTCTGTTGGTCCGCGAAGAAGAGATTACCATAACCATCCGAGGCCACCATCGCAGGATAATTCAGGGTGGCGGCAACAGCCAGGCCACCATCGCCGTAATAGCCAATACCGCCGTTGCCTGCCACGGTTGTTATAACGCCGTTCGTATCCACTTCACGGATGCGTTGGTTGCTTGTATCCGAAATGTACAATTGGCCCAACGTTCCCACCGCGACGCTGTAAGCCCCGCTCAAACTCGCGTTGGTCGCTGCGCCGCCATCGCCGGAATAGCCGGGATTGCCATTTCCGGCCACGGTCGTGATAACACCGTTGCCGTCAACTTTGCGGATGACATTGTTGGCCCAGTCGGCGATGAACAGATTGCCGGACAGGTCCAGGGTGACGCCTTCAGGGTAATTCAGGCTGGCATCGGTGGCTGGACCGCCGTCGCCGGAATAGCCGGGACTGCCATTGCCGGCGATCGTCGTGATCATGCCGTTCGTGTCCACTTTGCGGATGACGTGGTTGGCCGAGTCCGCAATGAACAGATTGCCCGAGGCATCCAAGGCGACTCCGTCAGGGTAAGCCAGAGCGGCATTGGTGGCTGGACCCCCGTCGCCGGAATAACCGGCACTACCATTCCCCGCCACGGTCGTAATGATACCGTTGGGAGTTACTTTGCGGATAACGCTGTTCTGCTCGTCGGCGATAAACGCGTTATCGGACGCATCCATAGTCACGGCCGTAGGCGAATTAAGGCCGGCATTTGCGGCGGTATCGCCGTCGCCGGAATAGCTGGCGCTGCCGTTGCCCGCCATCGTGGTAATGATTCCGTTGGGCAGATTGGTGCCATTCAATTGCCATTGATAGCTGAATGGGCCGGTTCCAAACACTCCCATGCTGAAGAGTGCTGTTCCTCCCGGCACGACATTCAGATTGGTCGGGTCTGCGCTGATCAAAGGCGGGGAATTCACGGTCAGCGTGGCGACGCTGCTGGTGACGCTTCCATAGGTGTTGGTAATGACACAGAAGAACTGACTTCCTGAATCACTGAGTTGCGCATTGTTCGTCGTATAACTGGAATTGGTGGCTGACGCGATGTTCTGGTTATTCCGATACCATGCGTAACCGAAAGGTTCGATTCCGGCGGCGGTCACGCTGAATGTAACACTGCTGCCCGCAAGGACGCTTTGGCTGGCGGGCTGAGTGGTAATCAGCGGCAATAGCGTGACGGCTCCCGGCACGACGAAGAGAGTAATGCTCTGGGCCGGGACCGTTGTGGTCAGAGAATTTCCCGTGACGGTCAGATTGCTCAGGTGGCTGATGATGTTGGTCGAAGTGAGCTGCCAAACCTGAGCGGGGCCCGTACTTGCAAAATTGGTGAGGTTCAACGTCACCGTCGCGGTCGCGGTCAACTGCTTGTTGATGACCATCACTGTCATGGCTCCGTCGCTGGAGCGCAGGGCGGCGAACGAGGAGACGGAATCCACATTGACGGATACAGTGTCCAGGATGCTGGTATTGCCGAACGTGGATTTGCTGCCGTCGTAGTTGCGGTACATCTTTATCGCCTTGTAAGTGGGAGTGCTGGCCGCGGGTGTTGTCCAGCGCGTTGCCAGGTCCAGTCCTTCGCGGCCGAAGATGCCCAGAATATCCGCCTGGGCAGTCGCGCCGTTGATATAGCCTTCCGCACCCCAGTTATACTCGGTGATGCCGATCTTTGTGCCCGGGTAATAGGTGGCTACCCAGTTCTTCATGCGAGGGACCAGCATGATGATGCTGTTGATCCAACTGGGGTCCGTGTAACCCGTATCCCAGAACACGCGGGTGGTCTGATTGCGGAGAAGCGAAGTCGGCGTAGTGACATCAGAGCTGCTTCCCACGTTGCCCTCCTGGGGATAACAATGCAGGGTGAAGTAATCCAGCAACCGTTGCCCCGTGACGGCGTCGTGCTGGCGGAGTTGATCCAACAGCCAGGGGCAATAGTCCTTGCCGCCGTGATTGGCGCGGTCGTGGCCGCCGCTATTCTGCAAGTCGTAACCGCTGTTCAAATAGCCGTTCCAGCCCCACTCTTCGGGCGCAAGAACCAGTGCGTTTGGATCCGTGGCTTTCACGAGGCTGGCATTGGTCACGATAGCGCCGAGGATCTCCTGCATCGTCGGCCCCATGGGATGGACGTCACGGTGTGTTTGAAACCAAATGCTGTGCTCGTTATCCATGAGGTAATACTTGACGCCGCCGTTTGTGGAAGCCCCCCATCGATTCGTGATGTGCTGCAGCCATCCCGCCTGGAAATTGGAGTTGGTTGCAAAATTCGCGTCGTTCGGGTTGTTTACAATGTACGGATTTCCCGAAGCGGTGCTGATGCCGTTGCCGGCATCGGTCCAGGAGGAGTCTACCGCTGTTTGGGCCCCGTATTTGGCGACGGAAAAGCTGGCCAGCTTCGCGCGCCCGGACCCCAGTTTGCAGGCCCATCCAATCATGGGAATCGTGATCATTGGGTCGGCTGCCCCGGTCTTGCTGCGACTGATGAAGGTGTCAGCGTTTGCGCCGGCCGTTCCCGAGCCGTCGCCGATGCTCTCGAAATACCAATCGTTTCCGCGGTTATGCGCGTCGATCAGCCAATTGTAGCGGGTCTCGGCGTTGCCGCCCGACCGGTTCAATGGACAATTCAAGTCCGTGAGCTGGCTGGAGGAACCCGCAAAGGCCACTCCGTAAATCAATGGGCTGATGGCGTGCTGGTTTTGGCGCGCGTCGATGCCGACCGTACGGAGTGCTCTGGGCGGCCGCCCGGCAGAGCATCACGGACAGCAGGAGGAAACCCGACCAGCGCCGCACCCGCGCGACTCGGTGGACGGAAAGAGAGAGGTTGGAGTCGGAAGAGAGGCGCCCTGGGGAGGCGGAGTCGACAGCTTTCATGATGCAAGTCTCGGGGGCTTCTGCAAAAACCAGTTGGCCAACTGAAGTTGATCGTATCAGCATTAGGGCTGAAAAAAACAGAGAATTCTTCGCTCGTGCACCCTGGCAGGCATACGAAGAATCCGTAATTCCCCCGGTACCGGATCAACGTGAGGCGGCGGTTGACCACTTTGTCAACGGTTCGGGTATCCATGAGCGAGCAGCGCGACAGGATGAGGTCCGGTCCCGGCAGGATTGAACTTGAGCGAAGGAGTGTCCCCGGCGAGCGTCACTTTCTTGACATGAACGCCGGGTTCGAGGCAATGCGAAAGCACCGCCCCGGTGACAAAACAAACGAGAGCTGCCGCTGTGATGCGCCACGGGTTCCTGTCTAGAGCATTTCTGATTCTGGTTATGGTCGCCATCGGCGCGATGTTCTTGCTATGGCAGGTCTGCCAGGATTATTCAGGCACGGTCTCAAGCTATCATCCAACCGTTATGGCTGATTACGGACAAATTGAAAGCCCGAAGCTGAGCAAATAATCCTTTCGGCTTCAGCGCGGCGTGGCCATTGCCCCGGTTGAGGTGAACGAAGCCCCTTGCGCCTGCACGAGGAACAAGAGACCGCAGGCTGACATGAGGATTGAAATCCGGTTCGTGCAGCCTAAAGTCGATCGTCAAAGAGGGGGGCGCTCAGACGGGGCAGCCGATAAGCTGGAACGACCCCATTTCCAATGGGCGAGTTTCATGACTCGCCGCGCAAAGCTGGCCTGTGTTCATGGATGTTGCAGTCGATAGAACATGGCCGGATTTGTCGCGCACGCCTGGGAACTGTTGACTTGAAGCCGCTGTACGAGGTTGCGGACGAGAGTTACTGCGTGTATTTCACTCAATCCACATAATTGGAGCTGATGTAGCAAGGGCAACAGGTTGTCTTTCTTTAATCTTGACGAACCCGGGGGGGCAAATAGTTTGGTCCCCGAAATGGATCAAAGGAGGCAACTGCGGTGTGTCGGTCTCCTTTTGCACGGAACAATATCAATTAGCTAAAGAGGTAAAATATGAAAAGAACGAGCTCCTTAATAACCGGTGTCATTATTGGAACCTTCGCCGCCGCATTCCTGCCGCACGTTGCCAGCGCGCAGCCGAGCGGAACCATCACAACCAACGTCTCCAGTCCCACTGATTTGGTTTGGGATGTCGGCACCGTGATCACCAGGATCTCGTTCGGTGTGACCTTTCCGGGCAGCACCACGGTGAACATCTCCTATCCCGTGGTGGTTTCACAAAGCGGAGCCGGTGTGATCTCGGGAGGGGCGCCCAAGCCTGCCGCCACATTGACCGTCCTTGGCGCCAGCTTTCCATTTTCAGGAGGCAAGTCCAAGGTGACTGGGACGATATCTTCCAACAATGGAAAAGGCCGCGCTCTAATACGAACCACCGTCTCCGGGTCCGTATCCGGGGTCGAGACTCGCCGGGTGAATGCAACCCACAATCTCATCGTCCGTTTTGACAACACGGCGCGGACGACCACGGGCACGGAAACCGACATGGTTACTATACATCCGCCAATCAGGACGGGCGAAGCCGTTGGTCACGGGTCGGTTCCCATCAACGAAGCTCCCAGTGCGTTCTTTGCGGGCAACGGCAACGGTTCCTGGACTTTGACCCTGAGCGGCATTACCTCCCTTGACAACAAAGTTTTGGGCTCGGCCACGGTGGTGCTGAATTCCGGGCGGTCCTTTAACTACACTGTTCACGGCTCGTTCTCTTCCTCCACCGGCAATTCCAAGCTGACGCTTACTGCAGGCGATAAATCAACCCGTGACTCTACATTGCACGTCGTGTTGGATGGGAATGTTATCACAAGTATCCGAGGCGTCATCTCAGGGCAGTCGGTGAACGCCTCCTTCTGACCCTCAGACCTCACCTTTCGGCGGGGGGGGGCGCAGGCACCCCCCTGGAGCCGGTGGTCGGCGTCCTCGCGTCGATTGCATTTCTTGTGGAGGCAGTCGCTTTTGGCAGCGGGCACCTACGTCCATTCAATCGATACCTTCTCCAACCCTCTCAAGAGGAACCTGCGAAATCCCATCCCCTCTCATTCAATAATCCCCTTTTTGCGAAGCAAAAAACTCTAGCAGCGTGGCCGCCTCTGCCCCACGCACTGTTCATCTCCACAGCACAGCATCACCCAGGGCACCCGAAAGTCCGACACGCTGCTAGCGCTGCATGTTGTCCAGGAACGAGCGGTCGCTGGCGGCTGGAATCCTCAGCGGATCTCCCCCTGGCGCCTGATTTCTCGACCAGCGAATGATTTGGGGATTAAAGGGCGGCCGACCGTTGTGCCGGTTCCACCAGGCGCCCCACGCCCGCCAATCGCTGCCGAAGTTCTGTCCGGTCAACCACACCAATGAAATCTGCGCCCACCAGCGACTGTTGGCGTTGTAGTGGTAAACCAAATGGCAAAGTTCGGGGACAGCGGACCGGTCGCCAATGATGCCCAGCGCCCGAATGGCCATCCACCGGTCGCGGTTGTCCTTTTGCCGGCGGTCGAAGGCAATCTCGCGCAGGGCGGGCAGCGCCGCCACGGAGTGCAAGGCAGCGAGCGTGTTAATGGCCCTGTAATACTCGGCGGAATGCGGCCCTTGAAGCTGGTCGATCGAACGCCGCTCCAGGGCAGCTCGCTTCTTGTAGGTCCAACCGTCAAAGGTGCGCGTGTCAAGTTCGTCGTGGAACCGTCGATTGGTCCCGTCAACCACAATAAGTTGATCCCGGTCAAGCAACTGGCGCCAGGTCGGATCGAGGGCGGTTGAAGGCAGGCCAGGCGCAGATTCGGCCGCCGGCGGCGGTTCCCTCGAAGGAAGCGAAACTGCGGTCGGATTTGTCGAAGAGTTGGACCTGCCATCCGCGGTGACGACGGTTGGGGTCGATTGCGGCACCGGCGCGGCGGCCGACGAGAGGTCATTCTCCATGTGCGTCTGCACATCAGGTCTTCCGATTTCGGCTTGAGCACCCATTCCGCTCCCGGTCGCTGCCGGTTTGCCTCGTGAAAGTCCGAGCGCCAGCGCAATGACAACGAACACTCCCAGTGCGGATCCCAACGCCCACCGCCAGCTCCGCGTCGGCGTGCCAGCAATCTCGAACGCGCTTCTCACCTCTTGACGCGTCAGGATCACCAACGCCCAGATGCCGATCGGGATGCCAAGCCAATACCAGGGCGGGAAAAGTATCGCCAGGACGGCCGCGGCGATCGCCCAACCGCGACCGCGCAGCCGGAACATATTCACGCCGCCCCGCAGCACCAACAGCGCGGGCGCGAGCATGAACAACACCAGGCAAACCCCGACCAGCCACCGCCAGCCGGGCGAAAAACGCAGTCCCCAGTCGCTCAGAAAACGTTCGAGGGTGGCCGTGGATGAATACAGCTTGAACGCCCCTGCCACCAGCAACCCCACGGCCGGTGCGGCAATCCTGGCGCCGCCGGCGGACGCGCCGACCGGCGGTGATGCCGGCTCCGCGCCCATCGCCGAAGCGACACTGGGATTTGATGGATCTGCGCTTCGGCGCGTCCAGCGGGTGATTTTCCTCCCCTGCCCGTCCGGGAACGCTTTGCACAGGATCCGGATCCAATCAACCATTGCCCAGATGCCCAACCCCCCCAACGTGACCAATTGCAGGAGCGCGGTTCGAGTCTTGCCCACATAAAAGCGGTGAGCGCCGAACATCCCGAGGAAGAATGCCAGCAGAAAGGCTGGCAGAATGAACTTGTCGCTGGTTGGGCTTGCGGCTCCAAAGGGAATGCAAGGCGGCGCGGCTCCGACCGCGTCGGCACCCGCGGCGGGTGAAAGGGCGCCGGCGATGGTCTTGACATCCGTTTTGATCTCGCTGGCCTGCTGGTAACGAAGCTCGGGATTCTTCTCCAATGCGCGCAGCACCACCTCATCCAGGCGAACGTCAACTTGAACTTTCCGCGAGGGCGGCTCAAAAGGTTTGCCCGGCAGTTCCCCGGTGAGCATTTCGTAAAAGACCACGCCCAAGGAGTAGATGTCCGCGCGATGGTCCACCTCCCCGGGCCTGTCCGCCTGTTCCGGCGCCATGTATTTCGGCGTCCCCAGAACACCCTCCGCCGTCAGGCCGGAGGCGGCACCCGCGGCTGATCCCGCGGCCGGCTCGGGCCCGGCCGGGCTGCGCAAGAGACGCGCCACGCCGAAGTCGGCGATCTTCACCTTGCCTTCCTTGTCGAGCAGGATGTTTTCCGGTTTGATATCCCGGTGGACCACGCCGCGGTCGTGGGCGTATTGGAGCGCCTCACAGATCGGAGGCACGATGGCGAGCGCTTCTTCGGGCGAGAGGTGGCCGCCGCGGAGGAGCTCGCGCAAGTTCACGCCGTCCACAAACTCCATG
>DASRKU010000373.1:0-7183 GCA_035648815.1 Verrucomicrobiia bacterium
CTCGAGCACAGTCTGGCAGCGGTGCAGCCGCCGGCAGGGTTCGATGGCGACGCTTGCGCCGAAGACGCGTTGTTGTCCCGGATCACGGTGCAGGATGGCCGGCTGGTTCTTCCCGACGGCATGAGCTATCGAGTGCTTGTCCTCCCCTCGCGCCGGACGATGACGCCTCAAGTCGCGCAGAAGATCCGGCAGCTTGTTTTCGACGGGGCGACTGTGGCAGGCCCCAAACCAACCAACTCTCCGAGCCTGCAGGATTATCCTGCATGCGACGACCAGGTTGCGCGGATTGGCAATGAGATCTGGGGCGACTCGGATGGTACAAAGGTGAAGAAACATGATTATGGCAAAGGGCGCGTTTACTGGGGCCTGCCGCTCAAGGAAGTTCTGGCGGAGTGTGGAACCGAAGCTGACGTCGTGTCGCCGGAGCTGGCAGACAAGTCGCTGATGTGGATTCACCGGCGGACCGGGTCGGCGGATATTTACCTTATTTCCAACCAGCGCGATAGCGCCCTTAAAACCACCGTCAGCTTTCGAATCGACGGCAGGGTGCCGGAGTTCTGGCACGCCGATACGGGGTTGATCGAGCAAACAGCCATTTGGCAACCGGTTCACGGGCGGACGGTGGTTCCGATGAGCCTGGACCCGGGCGGGTCGGTGTTCGTTGTGTTCCGCAAACCGTCCAGCGGCGTGGATCCAATCCTCGCCATCAAACAGGACGGCACGCGCAAGCTGCCCGGGAATCTGGTGATGCGCGATGGCCGGCTCGTCTTGCAATCAACTGCCGCGGGGACGTACCGGATCAAGACTCTTGCAGGCAAAGAACTCACCGCGCGGGTGGACCCGCTTCCCGGTTCCATGGTGGTTAAGGGCGCGTGGAAGATCCATTTTCCCGCCAAGAGTGGCGCGCCCGAAACCGCCGAGCTGAAACGGCTGATTTCCTGGACGCAGCACGCCGATGCGAGAGTCAGGTTCTTCTCCGGAACGGCCACCTATTCCAAACAGATCCGTGTTCCTTCGAGCTTCCTTGCCGGCAACAGGGCTGTCATCTTGGACCTGGGACAGGTGAAGAACGTGGCTTCTGTTCGCCTGAACGGGAAGGATCTTGGGGTCCTCTGGAAGCCCCCGTTCCGCCTCGATGTGACCAGCGCGCTCAAGCGCGGGAAAAACATCCTGGAAATCAAGATCACAAACTTGTGGGCGAACCGGCTGATCGGAGACGAGCAGGAGCCCGATGATTGTTCCTGGGCCGGCGTTCAAACCTTCAATGACAGCAAACCTCCATCAAAAGTGGGCCGGCCATTAGCGAAGGTGCCTCAATGGTTGCTGGACGGAACCCAAAGGCCTTCCAAGGGACGCGTCGCCTTCACCACCTACAAATTCTTCAACAAGGATTCTCCGCTTCTGGAATCCGGCCTGCTCGGGCCTGTGAGCCTGGAGGCCATGGCGGTCCAGGTCGTGGAGTAGAGGTGGCTAATGTGGCCGCGTCTCGTAAGAGCGCGGCTGACTATGTCTCCCCCCCACTCGACCAGATTGATTGGCTGTGCTCTCACGAGACACAGCCACCCTGACACATTTGCTGCTGACAAATTGTTTGCAAGTGTGTAAAAAAACGCCATGGGGAATTCAGGGCTTCGTTATCTTCCACGATTGGAACACACTCGCTACCAGGCCTTCGCCGCCGTTCATTGGACCATGACTGTTGAACCGCGAATTCCTGGATGGTTGGATGCACGGTTCCACCAAAGCTTTCGGGAATTGCTGCTGCACGCGTGTGTGAGAGAACGGCTTTTTTGCCCGGTTTACTGTTTAATGCCGGATCACCTACATATGATGTGGATGGGGCTTTCGGTGCAAAGTGACCAATTGAATGGGATGAAGTTCTGCCGACGGCAATTGAACCTTTTGTTGGAAGGCTGCGGACCAGGTGTTTTTGTCGATCTGGGATTAGGATCTTCACCGAATATATGGAAGCTGCAGCCCCAGGCTCACGACCACGTCCTGAGAGAAGAGGAACGCAAGCGAGGTGCGCTTGCGCACATTTGCTTCTATATTCTGGCCAACCCTGTTCGAGCGGGGCTGGTGGACCGGGAGAGCACATGGCCTTTCAGCGGAACGATCATTCCCGGATATCCGGCTCTCCACCCAATGCAAGAGGATTTTTGGGAACTGTTTTGGAGGCTATATAGCAGCCAAAGAGAACCAAATCCGTGAGATGGCCGCGCTCTGACGAGACGCAGCCACGAAATGGGGGTGGTTGTGGCCGCGTCTCGTAAGAGCGCGGCTGACTTAATTCCCCTCCTTCGGGGAGGTCAGTTAGCTGTGCTCTCACGAGACACAGCCACGAACGAACCGCGATTTCCTGTTTGCATCGCGCGGTATTTTCGTATCTTGATAGTTCCTGAAGTATGGCTGAGAACTCAAAGCACATCTATGACGAGAGCAAAATCAAGACGCTCTCGTCCCTGGAGCATATCCGGCTCCGGACCGGCATGTACATTGGCCGCATCGGCAACGGGTCCCATCCCGATGACGGCTGCTATATGTTGCTCAAAGAGGTGATCGATAATGCCGTCGACGAATACATCATGGGTCACGGCAAGGAAGTTCATGTCACCATCGAGGGGAACCGGGTGTCGGTCCGCGATTTCGGACGGGGCATTCCGCTGGGCAAAGTTGTGGATTGCGTGTCGAAGATCAACACAGGGGCCAAGTATAACGACGAAGTTTTCCAGTTCAGCGTCGGGTTGAACGGCGTGGGCACCAAGGCGGTCAACGCGCTCTCAAAAATGTTCCTGGTGCGCAGCGTCCGCGAGTCGCAATTTGTCGAGGCTTCCTTCAAGCAGGGGAAACTCAAGAATCAAAAGAACGGCAAGGAGTCCAAGGAACCCGATGGAACCTACATCGAGTTTGAACCGGACCCGGTCATTTTCAAGGAGACCAGCTTCCGGCAGGATCACGTCGAGTATCGGCTGCGCCACTACAGTTTCCTCAACACCGGGTTGAAGTTGATCCTGAAGATGGACGGCATGACCGAGCCGAAGGTGTTCCAATCCAGGCTCGGGCTGATGGATTTGGTGATGGAGGATTTGGAGGCCGATGGCAGCGAACCGTTTTACCCGCCGCTTCATTACGCCGGGAAAACCCTGGAGTTTTGTTTCACGCACTGCAACAGCCGCTACGGCGAGACGTTTTACTCGTTCGTGAACGGGCAGTATACAGCCGACGGCGGCACGCACCTGAGCGCTTTTCGGGAAGGCTTGCTCAAGGCCGTCAATGAATTCGGCAACGTCAAATATGAAGGGGACGACGTGCGCGAGGCCATGGTCGGCGCCGTCGCCATTCGCCTCAAGGATCCCGTGTTCGAATCCCAAACCAAGAACAAGCTTGGCAACACGGAAATCCGGACGGACCTGGTCAACAAGGTCCGGGAGGAATTGCTCCACTTCTTTAATCGCAACAAGGAGATCGCCGAAAAGATCATCGGCAAGGCCGAGGACACCCGCCAGTTGCGAAAGGAATTGCAGGAGGTCAAGAAACTGGCGCGCGAACGGGCCAAGGCGATCACCTTGCGCATTCCCCAGCTTAAGGACTGCAAGAATCACCTCGACAAAAAACGGGATAAAGGCGGCGGCACGATGGTGTTTATCTGCGAAGGGCAATCGGCGGCGGGCTCGATCACCAGTTGTCGCGACGTGAACAACCAGGCTGTGTTCGTGCTCAAGGGCAAGCCGCTCAATGTGTGGGACCTCAAGCGCGACGTCGTTTACCGCAACGACGAGATGTACAACCTGATGCAGGGATTGAATATCGAGGACAACCTGGAGGGGTTGCGCTATGAAAAGGTCATTCTTGCCACGGATGCCGATGTGGACGGGTTGCACATTCGGAATTTGATGATCACGTATTTCTTCCGGTTTTTTGACCAGCTCGTGCATGACGGCCATTTATTCGTCCTGGAAACGCCGCTGTTCCGGGTGCGCAACAAGGAAAAGACCGTCTATTGTTATTCGGAAGCGGAGCGCGAGGAGGCGATGAAGGTTTTGGGTGGAAAACCGGAGATCACGCGGTTCAAAGGGCTGGGTGAAATTTCGCCGGCGGAGTTCAAGCAATTCATCGGGAAGGAAATGCGGCTGAGCAGGGTGGAGTATGCGCCCAAATCGGAGGCTGCGGGCATCCTGACGTTTTACATGGGCAAGAACACGCCGGAACGCAAGGATTTCATCATGGAAAATCTTGTGGTGCCCGTGGAGGATTAATCGTAGCTGCGTCTCGTGAGAGCGCAGCCAATAATGAATCATGGCAGAGAAACGGAAAAAAAACTCGGATCAACCGGAGCTCCCATTGCCAGGAACACAGCCTCCGAACGACAACGGCAGCGCTAAACCCGAGGCAACAAACGGTCAGAAATCCCCTTCGGGCAATGGCGACACGGAAATCGTGGCGGAACAGGTTCCTGCGGCCCTGGCCCATTCCCGCTTGCCGTTCGATCCGTCAAAAATCGAACTGCCCCTGCATCGGCGCGTCAACACCAGCTTCCTCGAATACGCCTCCTACGTCATTCGCGACCGCGCCATCCCGCACCTGGCCGACGGCTTAAAACCCGTGCAGCGGCGCATCCTCTGGTCCTTGCACCAGAACGACGACGGCCGGTTCATCAAAGTCGCCAATGTCGTCGGCGACACGATGAAATTTCATCCGCACGGCGACGCTTCGATCGGAGATGCGCTGGTCGTGCTGGCCAACAAGCGGTACTTGATCGACCGGCAGGGCAATTTCGGAAATATTTTCACCGGAGATCCCGCGGCGGCCCCGCGCTACATCGAGTGCCGCCTGACCGAGCTGGCCCGGACGGAGCTGTTCAATGACGAGATCACCGATTTTGTGCCGAGTTACGACGGCCGCAACCGGGAGCCCATCACGCTGCCTTGCCGGCTGCCGCTGGCGCTGATGCTGGGAACCGAGGGGATTGCCGTGGGCCTGTCGGCGCGCATCCTGCCGCATAATTTCCCCGAGCTCATCGAGGCGCAAATCGCCATCCTGAAAAAACAGCCTTTCAAGTGCCTGCCCGACTTCGCCACAGGCGGGCTCATGGACGCGCGCGATTACCAGGACGGCAAAGGCAGCGTCAAGGTGCGCGCCAAAATCAAGATCAAGGACGACGCGTCCGTCGCGATCCGGGAACTTCCGCCCGGCACGACCACCGAATCGCTCATCGCCTCCATCGAAAACGCCGTCCAGAAAGGCAAGCTGAAGGTGAAATCGATCAATGATTTCACGTCCGAGCAGGTGGAGGTCGACATTCGCTGCCACCCGGGACTGGACCCGGAAAAGTTGATTCACGCGTTGTATGCTTTCACCGACTGCGAAGTGACGATTGCCAGCCGCATTGTTGTCATTAAGAACAATCGCCCGGTGGAGCTGACGGTCAGCGAGATCTTGAGGGAAAACACCGCGCAACTGGTGGCGCTGCTTAAGCGGGAGCTGGAGCTCAGGCAGCAGAAACTCGAGGACGAACTCCATTTTCGCACGCTCGAACGGATTTTCATCGAGGAACGCATCTACAAGGCCATCGAGAAATGCAAAACCAGCGAGGCTGTCACGGAAGCGGTCCGCGAAGGGTTCAAGCCGTTCCGTAGACAATTGCGCCGTGAACTCGCCGATGCGGACATCGAGAGGCTCCTGGCGGTCCGGATTCGGCGCATTTCCCTTTTTGACATCAACAGGCATCGCGAGGAGACCGACAAGGTCAAAGCGGATCTTCTGGAGACGGGGAAGAACTTGAAGCAACTGACCCGGTACGCCATCGCGCACCTGGAAGCTTTGTTGAAACTGTACGGTCCGCAGTATCCGCGCCTGACGACCAAATCAAGCCGGCACGATGAAATTGATGCCCGGGAAGTTGCGTTCAAGGCTTTCAAAGTCGCTTACGACCGGGAGAGCGGGTATGTGGGATGCCGGGTGAGCGGCGAGGAATTTGTCGTGGAATGCACCAAGTTCGACAAGATCCTCCTGGTGTTCAAAGACGGCACCTACAAGCTGACGGAGCTGCCCGAGAAGATGTTTGTCGGGCCCGAGCTGTTCTACTGCGGGTTGCCCGAGCGGGAGCGGGTCTTCACATGCGCGTACACCAATCGCCAGGCAAGTTATTTGAAGCGATTCACGTTTGGCGGGATGATCCTCAACAAGGCGTACTCGTGCATCCCCGAGAAATCCCGGATCCTGTTTTTTGCGCCCGGCACGCCGCCGATGTTGTATGTGCGCTACAAACCGGCGCTGCACCAGAAGGTGAGCCAGCAAACGTGCGACCCGAAGGATATCGACGTCAAAGGCCCCAAAACGCGCGGCCGGCAAATTTCGATCAAAGACATCAGTTCGATCACGAGCGAGCCGACGAGGGGCTGGGACGAGAAAGCCACGACGACGAAGCTCCTTTTCGTGTAAATTAATTCCCAATAGCTGTGCGATCCTGGCTCCAAATAGTCGGCGCGATTCTCTTCATGGTTGCTGCCGCGACGGCGCAAGCCGCCCATACGCAGGCCAGCTTGTTGTTTGGCGACGAAACAGCGCCGGCGGGCGGGACGGTCCTTGCTGGCATTCGTCTGCGAATGGATCCGGGCTGGCACAATTACTGGAAAAACTCCGGCGCCTCCGGCATTCCCACCACCATCAAATGGGACCTTCCCGAGGGCATCAGCGCGGGCGAAATCCAATGGCCAATTCCCGAGAAGTTTCCGCCCGACGATCTCGTCACCTACGGTTACACCAATGAAGTCATCCTGCTGGTCCCTCTCACCATTGCGCCCGGCGTCAAGCCCGGGCCTGTGGAGGCAAAGGCAAAAGTCGCGTGGCTTGAATGCAAGGAACAGTGCGTTCCCGCCAGCGCGGAGGTGCGCGCCGTTCTGAACGTGGGAGCGGCAAGGAAGTCCTCCGACCAGGCGGCGTTGCTGGCGGCGTGGGAGCAGAAGACGCCCCGCCCATCGACCAACGCGTCGGCCCGATGGGAGCGCACCATCACCAACGATGTGCGAACCATTCTCCTGGAATGCCAGCCGCCGGTCGTCTCCGGTCACGCCGACTTTTTTCCGTATGCAAGCGAGGATTACGAAGTGGAAGGCGCGACCGAGAAAGCGCCCGCCGCTCCGGGCACGATGGCCTTGCGCAAGCGTGTCAAAAAGTTTCAGGG
>DASRKU010000374.1:0-5163 GCA_035648815.1 Verrucomicrobiia bacterium
CCACCAACCCAGCGCCTTCCACCTCCAATGGAAATTCGTCACGCGCCGCCCATCGAACCAGGTTTTCCATCAGTTGCGCATGATCCGGCAGGTTGTCGCGCCCGTATCGCCGGTCAATATCCGCCGGTACAAAAGCGACCCGCCCACCGCCGTCGAATGTCTTCAGGATCACACCGGGAATGTCCGTGAACTCATGGATGTACGCCTGCTCCGGCGGAAATGTGGGGAACGCGGGAATGAAGGTGGCGGCAACCGTGACGCCCGAATCCACCCGCAGCGGATCCAGAATGCCGCCAAAGGCGAGAATATCCGTGGCGCCAAATCCACTGAGAACGGGGTGGCGCTTCTCCGTCGGCTTGGGCCGGGATCCCGGCCCATAGGCCTTTGCGGCAATCTGCGGATGCAGACGCAGGTAAGTATGGGCGCCATCCATCGCGCGCTTTACTGAATCGGCGTAACTGGGTTTGCCATCTGCAATGTGCGCCCCAAACACATCGCCCAGCGCGAAATCTTCCAGCCGGTCTCCCCGCTCACTGTAGCGGCTGGTTTCTCCAGTCGCGATGACACTGCCGCCGCGTGCCACGAAATCCCGGACCGCCTGCGCTTGCGCGGCTGACATCGCAGCCACGTTCGGCAATATGATCACCGAAAACTGGCCGGCTTCCCCGCCAACCTTATCCGCATGCACCGGCAGACAGGGTATTCGGGCCCGAAGCAAAGCATTCGTCCACCCGCGCCACGGCAGCTCGACTAATTCCTCCGGATTGTCGCGGCCATAAAAATCAGTGTTCTGCTGGTTCCAAACCATGCCAACGTTGGCGATCGGACGGCGCTGAACCAGATATTGCTGGTTCTCGGCATGCCAACGAAAAACGGGTTCGGCCGTGCGAAACATGCGGCGATCCTCCTGGAAGGCGCCGACATGGTGCCACCAGGGTTGCACCCCGCCGGCCAGGCCTTCCAACATCCATAGCCGCGCTTCCGGTTCGGGTTTGCTGGCCACCCGGAAGGCCGAACGCCCCATCTGGTACATGGCCATGCTTTCCGGAATGAGCTTGTCCCAGCCCAACAAACCATGAATCAACTTTCCAATCTGGCCATTGTGCTGGAATCCGGTGTTGTCATTCCTCATCTGGTCGTCCAATAGAAACAATTCCGACCGCTCACAAATCGCTTTGTAATCCCGGAACCGAAGCCCCTGGTAAGGCAGCGAGCCGCTGTTCATCCCGATCCACAGGCAATCCGGCCCTCCCGCATCGCGAGTCGCGCGATTGTTCAAATCCCAGATCTCCATTCGCCGCGCATAGTTCCAATCCACCCACTGGCGAAACACCGTGTCCTCCCAATCCCGCTGGCGCGGAATGGACTGGCCTGTGAGCGCGAGAAATTTGCGTTCGCAATTTGCACAGTAACAAAACTTGTCCCGCTCCAGCCCATTCCAATTGTTGTCGCCAAAGCCCTCCGGATGTGAGCGCTCGATGATTTCCCGCAACACCGACGGGATGTATTCATCATAGTACGGGCTGTTCACGCACGTCACATAAAGTTCCCCCAGGCGGTACGGTTCGCCGTGGATGTCCCGGGCAAACCAGTCGGGATGCGCCTGAAAAAAAGCTTCATGCACCCGGTTCGAGTCCATGCGGGCGATAACAGCCAATCCATCCTCATGCGCGGCTCGGGCGAGTTCGCCGTAAAGATCGCGGTCGCCCAATTGGGGAGCGCGGTAGTGCAGTGGAAATTTGCTGGGATAACTGGCGTAAATGCCGCCCGCATTGATAAACACGCCCTGGACTCGCGTGCGTCTCCAATGCTGGCGCCACCAGGGGATGTCGTAGCGTTGCGCATCGATCTCTGTGATGTTCGTCTGTCCCCAACGCAAGGTGCGTTTGTACCAGGGCAGAGGGGTCCCTGGGCCTGAGGCTTTCCCGGATGTGGAGCCGTCGGCAGATCCCGCGAGAGCAGTCCAATCAAAAAATGAAACCGCTGCCAGGGCAGCGCTCCGTTGCAGGAACTCGCGGCGAGTTTCACCCGGCTCAGATCGTGTCATGCCGGGAGTTTACTCAATCGCGGCGCGGAAGGAAAACTTGGACTTCCGATTCCACCTGTCTAGTGTATCGGCTGGTGACATCGATGGAACCTGAGATCTCCGTGGTCGTGCCGTTTTATGATGAAGGGCCGAACGTCAGGCCCCTGGTCCACCAGATTTTCGAGGCGTTCCGGAACGAGCCGCGCCCGATGGAACTGATTCTTGTCGACGACAACAGCGCGGACGATACATGGGTTCGGGTTCTGGAGGCGGCGCAAGCGGATTCGCGGGTGCGCGCCCTGCGGCATTCCCGCCGGTCCGGTCAAAGTGCCGCGCTCTGGACGGGATTTCGCGCCAGCCGGGGCGGTCTCATCCTGACACTCGACGGCGATCTGCAAAATGATCCGGCGGACTTGCCGCGCCTTGTTTCCGAACTGAAGGACTGCGACCTGGTTTGCGGCGTCAGGCTAAAACGAATGGACAACGGCCTGCGCAAGTTGTCTTCCTGGATCGCCCGCTGTGCCCGGAGATTCATCCTGAACGCGCGCTTTCGTGACACCGGCTGCAACCTGCGTGGCTTTAAGAGATGGATCATCGAAGCCGTGCCCGCCTTCAACGGTTTTCATCGTTTCATGCCCATCCTCGCGCAAGGAGCGGGAGCCAAAGTCCGTGAAATCCCCGTCTCTCACCGCCCGCGAAAAGCCGGCAAAACCAAGTATGGCATCGGCAACCGCCTCGGAAGGGGAATCTACGACCTCGTCATGGTCCGATGGTACTTGAAGCGGCAACTCAAACTCATTCCCACCTCCGGCCCCGACGCGTTGCCGCCAATCGAAAAACCCTGAATCCATCCAATCGAAATTTTCGTCGAGAAGGTCGTGCCAATTCTCGATGCATATGCATCAGGAATTGGCAGAGGCATCCCCGGTGATTAAGTTTGGACTGAGAAATTCTTTTCAGCTGCGCCGTGTCAACTCCCGGACTTTTGCAAAAATGTCACCGCTCCTCATGAGCGATTCTCCGACCAGGATCGCACGAACGCCGCACTTTTCCAGCCGCTCGGCGTCGGCGCGGGTGTGAATGCCGCTTTCGGCGACAAGCAGGGGCCGAGGTTTCAGTCCTCCTGTGGACCGGGGTCGCGGGGGGGCGCTGAGGCTCGCAGCCAGGCGTTCGGTCGTGGCCAAGTCCACTTTGAAAGTCTTCAAGTCGCGATTGTTCACTCCCACCAGGGCGGGGCCAAAAGCCAGGACACGATCCAGTTCCTCCGTGTCGTGAACTTCCACGAGGACAGCCAGCCCGGCGTCCACCGCCATGGAATGAAACCTCCGAAGCCGGGCATCATCCAGTATCGCGACGATCAGCAGAATTGCGTCTGCACCCCACTCAACGGCCTCGAGTATCTGGCGCTCGTCGATGATGAAATCCTTCCGGAGCAGCGGCAGTTTCACCGCCGCTCGAATGCGCCTCAGGTAATCCAATGATCCCTGGAAGAACTTTTCATCCGTCAGCACGGAAAGACAATCGGCTCCCGCCGCTTCGTACTCGCGGGCGATCCGCACGGGATCGAAATCCGGGCATATAATCCCGGCGGAAGGAGAGGCCTTCTTGACCTCGGCGATCAGCGCGACCGAGCCCGCATGTCGCTGCAAGGCTGCCATGAAATCGCGGCGATCGTTTCGCTCCAGGACTGCGTCGCGCAAGTCGCCGGCGGCCAGGATGCGCTGAGGCCATCGCGAAAGTTCGCGCTCTTTTTCGGCGACGATTGTCTGGAGGATGCTCACCCTGGCATTCTGGGCAAAGGCGCCCGGAGGGGCAAAGCAGAAATTTTTCGGCCTTTTCCCGGCGCGCGATTCGTTGTAATTGTGGTCATGCGAATCCTTTCAGGCATTCAGCCTTCCGGCGCCCTGCACCTGGGCAATTATTTCGGAATGATGAAGCCGGCGATCGAACTGCAGGAGCGAGGCGAAGCCTTCTACTTCATCGCCAATTACCATTCCATGACCTCGCTGTTTGACCCGGCGGAGCGGCGCAAGAACACGATGGATGTGGCGCTGGATTTTTTGGCATGCGGGCTGGACCCGGGAAGGACGGTATTTTTCAGGCAATCGGATGTGCCGGAGGTCACGGAATTGACCTGGCTGCTATCGACCGTCACTCCCATGGGCCTGCTGGAACGGGCGCACAGTTACAAGGACAAGATCGCGAAGGGGATTGCGCCCGGTCATGGCTTGTTTGCCTACCCGGTTTTGATGGCGGCGGACATTTTGATTTATGATTCCAACATTGTGCCTGTCGGCCGGGACCAAAAGCAGCATGTGGAAATGACCCGCGACATGGCGATTAAGTTCAATGAAACCTATGGGGAAACGTTTGTTCTTCCCGAACCTCAGATTCGGGAGGAAGTGGCTGTGGTGCCGGGGACCGACGGTCAAAAGATGAGCAAGAGTTACGGGAACACCATTGATATTTTCGGAGATGAAAAAGCCATTCGCAAGAAGGTGATGGGCATTCTTATGGATAGCAGGACGCCGCAGGAACCCAAGCCCGATGCGGAGAAGAATCTGGCGATTCAATTGTTGAAGCTTCTCGCGCCCCCGGCAGTGGCGAAGGATTATGAAAACCGGCTGCGCGCCGGAGGGCTGGGATACGGCGATTTAAAGAAAGCTTTATTCGAGCAGTACTGGAGTTTTTTCGCGGAAGCTCGAAAGAAGCGCTCGGAGTTGGCGGCGAACCTGGATTACGTCGAGGGCGTGCTGCGGGATGGTGCAGCGAAAGCACGGGCCAAAGCCCGCGAAGTCCTGGCGCGGGCACGCCGAGCGAGCGGCCTGGACTAACAAGCTGATGCATTGGGACGAAGCCTGGGCACATGGAACGCAAGCCCTCACCCCGTCCCTCTCCCATCGGATGGGAGAGGGTGCCCGAAGGGCGGGTGAGGGTTCGTTTCGATTCGGGCAACACACCCTCTTTTTGTGACAATAGTGTGACGGAAGCGTGACAAAAGTTAAGAGTTGGCGTCGGAGAGCCTTTCTGATTGCCAGATCGCGGGGGAGTGGAGGACGGTTCATATGGCAGAGAACTTCTTGTGCACTATCGCGCCATATGGATATCCGACGTGCACCTGGGAACCAAACATTCCC
>DASRKU010000375.1:0-6772 GCA_035648815.1 Verrucomicrobiia bacterium
TCCAAATTCATCGAGCACCATGGCCATCCCACGCTGCTGGCGCTGAAGACTTTTGAGCAATTGCAGCAAGTTCATCGTTTCGGGGACAAAGGAAGGAAATTCAATCGCATCGGCCAGGTCGATTTGCGGATCCAGCAGCAAGGCGCGGGTATTCAAGATGCCGACGATGGTGTCGGGTGTTTCATCATAGATCGGCAGGCGCCGGTGCTTGTGAAACTGGGCGGCGGCGATCATTTCCTCGATCGAGAGATCGTCGGAGATGCAGGCCATTTGGGAGCGTGGTTTCATTACTTCCTTGGCGGTTCGCCGGTCCAGGCTGATGACCTGCAGGATCATGTCCCTTTCCGATTGTCCCAGCGAGCCTTGCTGCAATCCCAGGTCCAGGAGCTCCTGATATTCTTCATCGGTGAGAACGGGCGTGGGGCGGACTGGCTGCCGGGCAGCCGCTTTGATGATGGTGGTGTTGATTTTCTGCGCGGCGCCTCGCAAGGGCAGCCCGAACCGCTCCAGGAACAGGAGCAGACCGGCCACTCGGAGAGACCATTGCTCGGGCTTTCGGACAGCGAGGGTCTTCGGCAGCACTTCACAGCCAAAGAGAATCAGCGCGAGCAACACCACGGTGGTTTGCCACAGAGGCCAGGTTCCTTGCAGCACCATCCAGTAAGCAACCGCAAGCATGGCGGCGCTGGCAAAAGTATTTCCCAATACCATCGTCGCCAGCAGGTCCTGCGGATTGGCCAAAAGGCGCGCCAGCGTTGCCCCTGCCCTGCCGCCACCGGCGGCTTCGGCCAATTGCCGCACCTGCCATTTGCCAAGTGAAAAAAGAGCAGTCTCCGCCAGCGCGAAAAAAAAGCTGGCCCCGGCACAAACCAGGATGATGAATATCGCCGCTACTGCCGTCGGCCCCATGGGCGCAGCATGAAGGAAAAGCACGCTGAATGAAAATGCAAAAGATCGGCGGCCAATCGCGCCTTACGCGTCCTAATTCAGGGCCATTCCCCGCCGGATATAGGTCGGCACGTCTAAATCTTCGCCTTTATGAATGGTCGGCTCGCTTTTGTCGAACCGCCCCCTGGAGATGATTTCCAGCGGCAATTGGCTCTGGCGCATTCGGGCCAGACTTTTACGCCGGCCCGAGCCTGGCCTTTGATTTGCCATGAGCTGCTCCAGCTTTTCCGGGGGCAGCGACGGAGGCGGCGGAACAAAGCGGGACTGTGGTCGGGCGGAATCCCCGCGGTCGAGCAACTGTTTCTCCAGGCTGCCGACGGGCCGGGCCGCTGCCGCATGGGCGGCTTCGTCGATCCCGGCTTCTTCCACGAGGGATTGCTTGCGCTGCGTTGCAATCAGCGTGATCGAGAGGCGGCCCTGGCAGGATTCATCTATGCCCGCTCCCATCAGCACCTGCGCGTCGTGGCATTGCGCGCTGACCGCTTCCATGACACGGTTAACCTCGCTCATGGCGAGATCCGGGCCGCCGACCAGGCTGACCAGCACGCCGTCACATTCAGCCAGCGCCCTGCCGCCTTCCAGCATTGGGTGAGCAAAGAGTTTCTCGAGCACTTCCCGGCAACGCTCCGGCCCGGCGGCTTGCGCGCTGGCAAGGGCGCTTTCGCCATGATGATCGCGGAGCATCTCGAAAAAGTCGGCCGGGGAAATGTCAATCATGCCCCGGCAGGCCAGTAATTTCCAGACACCGGTAATGCTGCCGGCCAGCAGTGCATCGAGCATTTTGAAAGTGGCAACAAGGCTCGTCGAGTCGTCGATAAGCCGAAGGATCCTTTGGTTGTGGAGGCAAATGACCCCGTCGCTGTTTTCCTTCAGAGCCTGGAGGGCATCCTGGGCGTGGCGCCGCCGCCGGGTTCCCTCGCATTGGAAGGGCAAGGTTACAATGGCCAAGGCCAGCGCACCGGCGTGGCGCGCCGCCTGGGCCAGGAGCGGAGCGATCCGCGTTCCCGTGCCGCCGCCCAGACCCGCAACGATGAAAACGATGCCGGCCCCGCTGCAGGCCGTCTTGAATTCCCGCGTGATCTCTTCAGTGGTGGCGCCGGAACCCAAACAAATTCTTTGCGCGATGGTTGAAGTCGCGGGCAACTCGGCGCCGACGGCGGCACACGAAATGCCGGGCAGTGCCAGCGCCGCGATTTGTTCAACGACCTTCATGCCCGCGGTGCCGACGCCGAAAAGTTTCACTGACCTGGGATTTACAGTTGGTTCCGTTGGCTGGTCCGAATTTTGAAGTGGCTCCATAGATTAGGGCTGGGTTGCGGCTGGAATTCCGGTGGAACTCATGTGCGCCGGAACATTTGGCCAAACGTGCTTTTGATTTCGTCGGTGATGGAATTTTTCGCCGCTTTCTTGCGCTGCTGAAACGAACCGAATTTCACCAGGCCGATTGCGGTGGCGAACTCCGGCTGGTCCAGGGCCGATTTCAGGCCGCTGATGGAGTTTGTTTTTCCGAGTGTGACTGGCATTTGGAGGACCTGTTCGGCGAGGTTGGCGATCTTCGGCACACGCGAACAGCCGCCGCAGAGAAACACTCCGCCGCGAAGGTAATCGAGCAGCTCTGCCTGAAGGAGATCCTGCGCCACCAACTGGAAAATTTCCTCCAGCCGCGCGGACATGATGCGCCGGAGATTTTCGAGATTGACGGTTTTCAACGGAAGTCCCAACTCGTTTGTGATGGTGATGATTTCCTGGTTTGAGTTCTCCTGCGGCAGGGCGGAGCCGTGTTCGATTTTCAGTTGTTCGGCGCGCCCCAGGGGCACCTTGAGCCCATAGGCCATGTCATTGGACACGTGGTCGCCGCCAATCGCCAGGACCCCGGCGTGCTTGATGACTCCGTCGGCGTAGACGACGTAATCGGTTGTGCCGCCGCCGATGTCTATCACGAGGGCCCCCAGCTCTTTTTGTTCGCCGGTCAGCAGGGCGAGTGAGGACGCCAAACCGTTGAAGACAATCTCATCCACTTCCAGTTGGAGCCCCTTGACGGCGCGGATGGCGTTTTGAAGCCGGTTCAAATTGCCATGCACGACATGGACGTCCACCTCGACGCGCGAGCCGAGCATGCCGACCGGGTTGGCGATGCCATCCTGCCCGTCCACCAGGAAATGTTGGCGGATGGCATGGATGACATGATGCTGGGCCGGGAGGTTGATGGTTTTGGCGTTCTTGACGACGTCCTGCACATCGTCATCCGAGATCTCGCGGTCAGCCGAGACGACGGGATGCACGCCGCGGTTGTTAAAGCCGCGGACGTGGCCTCCGGTCACGCCGAGGAACACACTGCGAATCTCGACATCGGCCATTTGCTCGGCCTCGACGATGGCATTGCGCACGTCTTCTTCGGCCATGGGTGCGTCGCAGATTTCGCCTTTGCGGACGCCCCGGGACCTGGACTGGCCGAGGCCGACAATGTTCAATCCACCATCCTGGTTCATTTCCCCGACAACGGCGCAGACCTTGGAGGTGCCGATTTCCAAACCGACGATGATGCTGGGGGCATTAAACATTTTTTCTCCTGGTGCGGTGAGGTTTAGTGTCTGGAGGAGCGGCGGGCGGGAGGGAGCTGGCTTCGAGCCATCGCGTGGGAATATTATTGGAGACCGCGAGGTCCAGGGAGGCGATGACTTTATTCATCTTGAGGCCTAGATCGTGAATGGCCTGCCATCGCGACAACTGCTGATCGAAGTTGGCGAGTCCCAGGGTAATTTCGCTTCCCTGGGCGGTTTTGACGATCAAGACATCCGGGGTGGAGACGTCGAGGGTTTTGAGTTCGACCAGGCCGGCCATTGGGGAGCTTTCAAATGCGGTGATCAATTGCAGGGCGGCCCGAATCTGCGCGGATTCGAGTTTGCGGCCCGGCTGCAGGTCGCTCGCATGAATTCCCGAAAGGACGGGCAATTGGTCATCGGCGACGGCCAACGGAACGGCGCGCTGACGCGCATCCACCGGCAGCATGACACATCCCTCCGAATCGATCTCGAACACAATCAGCTCGATTCCCCCTCCCTGCCGGGGACGGGGGACCTGGATTTGGGCGATGGGCACCCGCTCCGTGACCTGGAAACGGAGAGTGTCAGGCAAAATCCGCTCCACTGACACGGACAGGATAGCGGGCACGAGTTCGAGGTTGCGCTTCGCCCGGGCCAGGTCCAGCGCGAGCAGGTTCTCGCCATGTTTGACTCCGCTCCAGCGACGCAGTTGGTCCGGCGAGATCACCCCATCGGTCAACACATCGATTTTCTGGATGGCGAAGGATTTGTTGTCATAAATAAGACGGTCGAGCGTCCATTCGCTGGCTCGCCAGAGCAGGTACAGGCCGAACACGGTCCCGAAACAGACACACAGCGCCACGCCGGCCATGCGGGTGCGCACGGCGCGCAGCCGGCTCGAACGCATTTTCACGTCCAGGACGTTATCGGCCCGGCCGGTTCGCCGGTTCTTTGCTTTTCGTCGAAACCACATGTTAAAAGGCGATCACGGGGCAATCGCCGGGGAATGCGCGCGTTGCATGGCCAGGTCGATCAATCGCTGGCAGAGTTGCTCGTAGCTGAACCCTGCTGCGGCGGCGGCTTTGGGCAGCAGGCTCGTCGGGGTCATGCCAGGAAGCGTATTCACTTCAAGAACCACTGGATCCCCATTTGGACAAACCATGATGTCGACACGCGCATAGTCCCGGCCGCCAATGGCGGCGAATGATGCCAGCGCGGCATTTTGAATCAGGCGCGTCGTCCGTTCATCAAAATCCGCCGGACAAAAGTAATCCGTCAGTCCCGGTGTGTATTTGTTGCGATAATCGTAAGCGCCGGATTTTGGCCGGACTTCAACGATGGGCAACGGGCGGCCGTCCAGGATGGCGACCGTCGTTTCTCGGCCAACGATTCTCTCTTCGAGCAGGACCTTTGCATCGAAGCGGAAGGCTTCCTCCAGCGCCGTGCTCCAATCGCAGACGCGGTCGACGAACTGAAGTCCCACGCTGGATCCCTGCCGCACCGGCTTCACGACGACGGGAGGCTGCCATCCCATGGGCCAGGGCGTCTTTTCGGATTCAACTGCCAGATACCGGGCCGTCGGGATGCCGGCTCGTACACAGCGTTCCTTGGTCAGCACTTTGTCAAAAGCAATCCTGCTGGATTCGGCGTCGCACCCCGTGTACGGAATGCCAAGTTTTTCAAGCTGTTGCTGCACGGTTCCGTCCTCGCCGTAAGTTCCATGCAGAGGCGCCAGGCACACGACATCGGTTCCCGCAGGAAGCACCCAGTCGGGTGTTTCGGGGTCCAACTCGAAGACCGTGTGGCCGAGGGACCTCAACGCCTTGACCACCCCGACTCCGCTGCTCAGGGAAACCTTCCGCTCCGCGCTCGGACCGCCGGACATGACTGTGATCTTCAATTTCGCCTCAGATTTCATCGCCAACAATCTCCACTTCGGTCTGCAACTCGATTCCCCGCGCGCTCCTGGCCCGTTCCTGGATGAGCGAGATCAACTGAAGAACGTCGCGCGCGTTCGCGGAGCCGTCGTTAATGATGAAGTTGCCGTGTTCAGCCGAAACGACAGCGCCGCCAACGCGCGCGCCTTTCAATCCCAGTTCATCGATGAGCTTCCCGGCGGGAAGGCTCGGTGGATTCTTGAAGATGCATCCGGCGCTGGGGGCGGCTGGTTGAGAAGACCAGCGCTTGCGGCTGAATTCACCCATCCGCCGGGCAATCGCTTCCGGCGCATCGGGTTTGCCTTTGAGCTCGGCCGCCAAAGCAATTTGCGTCTTGAGCGTCGGGCAATTCCGATACCCTATGCTGACTTCGCCGATGGACAACGAACGAATCGTTCCGTCGCGATCCATGACCCGGACCCATTGGACAAGGTCGAAAATGGCGCCATCCATCGCGCCCGCGTTCATTCGTAGCGCGCCGCCCAAACTTCCGGGAATTCCTTCCAGAAACTCGAACCCGGCAAGGCCACGGGCTTTGGCTTCGATGGCAACGTGTTTAAGCCTGGCGCCGGCGCCACAACGGAGGGAGTTGCCGGCAATTTCGATCCGGCTGAAATGTGAATGGGCTAGGCAAATGATGACCCCTCGAAATCCGCCGTCTCGGACCAGCAGGTTGGAGCCGCGGCCGAGCACAAAACAGGGAATGCTACAGGCCAGACAGAACTTCAGAATTGCGCCCAGGTCCTCATCGGAGGCTGGTTCGGCGTACAGATCCGCCGGCCCGCCGACGCGCAAGGTGGTGCGCCGGGCAAGAGGTTCATTGGAGCGGATCACGGTCTCGCGAGAGACATATTTTTCCAACTCCGCCACGTTATCGCTCTGGCCAGGCATTGGTGCAGTCAAAATGGGTGCCAGGGGCATCATGCAAGGGTGACATTGCGCCGAGCTCCAGGTTCCGGTGAAGAGCAGCCGCACTCGCCCTTTTCGCAGCCGCAATGGATTTCCACGCGGCGCGGACGTGTATTCCTGAGGATTTCGTCCGCGATCATTTCGGCGGCTTTGGGCGCGTGCCAGGAGGCCAGGGCTTGCTGAATTCGATGGCGGAGGTCGGGTTTTGTGACCAGGTCCAGAATCTGCCGGGAGAGCGACTCGGGTGTGGCATCGGACTGTTCGGCGACGCAGGCGGCGCCGGTCTCCTGGAAGGCGCGGGCATTGAGCAGTTGATGATTGTCGGTTGCCGCTGGGAAGGGCACGAGCACGGCGGGGACGCGCATGGCTGCCAATTCGGCCATTGAGGAAGCCCCGGCCCGGCTGACAGCCACCGTGGCGGCGCCCAGGACCAGT
>DASRKU010000376.1:0-4566 GCA_035648815.1 Verrucomicrobiia bacterium
TGAACGGACAGCCGGCTGTCTGCCCCGTCAACCGGGATGTGCTCCTCTGGCTGTCGTCTCCCGCCACCGCCATCGAAAACCTGGTGCATGCTCATGCGATCTCAACAAAAACCCTGGGTGCGAGCCGGACCGTCAATCTGCCGGGACTGTCGATTACGGTCGGTGAAATGATCCAAACCCTGGAGCGGGTCGCGGGACCTGAGGTCGCGGCGCGAATCCGGTTCGAACGCGATGAAGCCGTCGAGCGTATCGTCACCAGTTGGCCGGGGCGATTTGACACGGCGCGAGCCATCTCGCTCGGGTTCCATCAGGACCCCGACTTCGATTCGGTCATCCGGGCTTACCAACGCGAGAGGTTGAAGACGCAGTAGCCAACGTGAGAGCGTGTTGCCCTAAACCAAAAAAATGAACGCAACCCTCACCCCATCCCTCTCCCATCCGATGGGAGAGGGGGACCATCCTGACGCGTTGGATGATTTGACGTTGTTATTGCAACGAACGCGTCGATCAATTCTCCCTCTCCCGTCGGACGGGAGAGGGCCGGGGTGAGGGTTTCCGTTTGCAACTCGCCCGTGAGTCGGGTCGAAATGAGTGCAATTCTTCAGAAAAGGAACGAGCCGCTAAACGTCGGCTGCCGCAATCATGAATGAAACTTCCTTGGCGGTAGCAAAGATCGTCGTTTTGGATGACGATCCGACGGGCACCCAGACTGTGCATGGCGTGCCGGTCCTGACGGAATGGAGCGTGCCGCTCCTGGTCGCGGAACTCACGGCGCCAGGGCCTTGCTTTTATATTCTGACCAACAGCCGGGCGTTTCCGTCCTCTCGGGCCTGTGCAATCAACCGGGAGATCGGCCTCAGCCTGGTCAGCGCCGGACGGCAATGCGGCCGGTCGTTCCACGTCGTGAGCCGGAGCGATTCGACCCTGCGCGGACATTACCCGGCGGAGACCGATGCGCTCGCAGAAGCGTTGGGCGGCAACTTCGACGCCACGCTGATCATCCCGGCCTTCTTCGATGCCGGCCGCATTACGATGAACGACATTCATTATGTGGCCGACTCGACGGGCATGGTTCCCGCCGGGGAGACTGAATTCGCCCGCGACGCGACGTTTGGCTATCGGTCTTCGAATCTCCGTGCGTGGGTGGAAGAGAAAACCTCCGGACGGGTGCGGGCAAGCGAGGTGGTTTCCTTTTCTCTGGCCGATCTGAGGGGTGATTCGTCAGCCGTTGTGGGAAAACTCGAGTCGCTCTCCGGTGGCGCCGTCGCGATCGTCAACGCGGCCGAACCGGGTGATCTTCACGCGTTTGCGCAGGCCCTGACGGTCGCCCAGGCAAAGGGGAAACGATTCCTGTTCCGCACCGCGGCCTCCTTTGTCGCCGCCTATGCCGGCATCGGGTCCCGTCCGCTGTTGCGCGCCGAGGAAATCGCGCCGCCGGGAAAGGATGGCGGGCTTGTCGTTGTGGGTTCTTATGTCGGGAAAACTTCTTTGCAGTTGGATTACCTGCTTAAGAGCGCGGCTGTGGTGGGCGTTGAACTCAGGGTCGCGCAACTCCTGGCCGCCGAGCGGCGGGCAGGGGAAATCGCCCGCGCCGCCCAACAGGTGGAGTCCTTGCTCGAACAGGGATCGAATGTTGCGCTTTATACGAGTCGGAAGCTCGTGACCGGGCGTGACGCGGCGGAAAACCTGGCCATCGGCGAAACCATTTCACGCAGCCTGGTCCAGATCGTTTCCGCATTGCGGAAGAAACCGCGCTGGCTGGTGGCCAAGGGAGGCATCACGTCGAGCGACGTTGCCACCCGGGCGCTCGGCGTCCGGCGCGCGCTCGTCCTCGGACAAGCCCTGCCCGGAATCCCGGTGTGGCAATTGGGTCCGGAAACGCGCTGGCCGGGACTGGCGCTCGTCGTTTTCCCCGGAAATGTGGGAGGTCCCGATGCGCTTTGCCAGCTCGTCAAGATGTTTTCTTAACCGCGGATTTCACGGATTCCACGGATGGGGCAGGGCAGGGGCAGGTGGACGGATTTCCAGATTTCCAGTGGCACAATCGTTTCTTCACAATCGTTTCTTCTTGCGAAAACAGCTTCAGGCTTTCAGAATGTGTGAGCGGTCCGGATTTTTGAATGAGGACTTTTTATTATCGTGCCTGGAGCTTCTTTTGTCTTTGCCTGACTCATCCAGAGCTTGCCGTTTTCTCTAATCTAATAATCCTGGCATCTCCTTGGACCCATCGGGGCCATGAAGTCTGCAATGCACCTTCGCTTATGAAATCAGCATTTTCGAAACTCGCAGCTCTCTGGTTGCTGCTTCTGCCCCTTTCAAACTCCCATTTACTGGCGTTCAACGGCTATGTCAGCCGCCAGGGCACCAATTTCGTGCTCGCCGGGAAGCCCTTCTTTTTCGCAGGCGCCAATTGCTATGACCTTTTCACGTACGGCGGCGGCAGCGATTCGAGCAGCTCGAACGCAATCGAAAACAGTTACATGGACAAGAACGCGATCGATACCCAGATGGCCCGCATGCAGGCCGATGGCGTGACCGTCGTTCGAACGTGGGGTTTCAACCATCTGGGGACCTGGCACGTGTTTGAAGCGTCCAAAGGCAACTACAACGAAGCCGAGTTCAGGGAGTTCGACTACATCTTGAACTCCGCTTCAAATCACAATATTCGGTTGATCGTCGCTTTGGAGAATTACTGGGCGGATTACGGCGGCATCGATACCCGGCTGTCTTGGGAGGGGCTGACAGGCGGCGACCCCGGTCGCCGGAAATTTTTCACGAACACCCCGGCCATTCAGGGATATAAAAACTATGTCCAATACTTCCTGAACCGGACCAACCATTACACCGGCACGCAATACAAAAAGGACCAGACCATCTTCGCCTGGGAAGTGATGAACGAGCCGCGGTACCAGGGCGAGTCCTCGACCGAAAACGTGGCGGGCACCAAGCTGCGCGCCTGGATGGACAATGTCGGCGCATTCATCAAAGGCATCGATACGAATCATCTGCTGGGCACCGGCATGGAAGGGCTGGGATCGTCGTTTGGATATGGCGGCGATGTGGGCGCTCCGTTCGTCAACGTCCAGCAGTCCACGAACATCGATTTCTGTTCGGCTCACGTGTATCCCGCGAACGGCAGCCTGTCGGTCGCTCAAACCACGAACCTGGTGATTGCCTGGGGCAATGCTGCGCGCGGGACGGTCGGCAAGCCGTTCTTTCTTGGTGAGTTCAACGTCTCCAGCGCCACCCGGAGCAACTATTGGTCCGCCATCTACAGCACCATCCTGGCTCAAAACATCAGTGCGAGCGCTTTTTGGTGGTATGAAGAAGCCAACATAGACTCGACGTACGGAGTCCAACAGGGCGCACCCGAACTCGCTCTTTTCAGTGCTAACTCCAGCTCCATGCAGGCGAAATCCGGCGGGGTCTCCACCCTGGGATCATTCGCGGGCGGGCTGCACGGTGCTTATCCCAATCAACTCGTGCGGGGCAGCGATGGTCAATTATACGGCACGACCCAGAGCGGGGGAACGAACGGCTTCGGTACTGTGTTCGTGGTGGATTCCAACGGCCAGCCGGTTGACCTCTACTCGTTCACCGGCAGCGACGACGGGGCGTATCCGCTGGCCGGGCTGATCCAGGGTGCCGATGGGAACTTCTACGGCACAACCTATGGCGGCGGCACCAGCGGCAACGGCACCGTGTTCCGCATGACCACCGGCGGCGCTGTCAACGGCATCTATTCATTCACTGGCGGCAGCGACGGCGCAAATCCATACGCGGCACTGACGCAGGCGGCCGATGGCAGTTTGTTAGTGGTAACTTACTATGGCGGCACTTATGGCAACGGCACGATTTTTCGCATGACGACCAATGGCTCCCCCATCAGCAGCTATTCATTTCAAAACTACATCGATGGTGCGAACCCCGATGCGGCGCTGGTGCAGGGTGCTGATGGGAATTTCTATGGCACCGCTTCGGCAGGCGGTCAGTTCGGAAACGGCAGTGTGTTCAAACTGGCGGCCGATGGCACTGTGACCCGGCTGTATTCATTCACGGGCGGAAGCGACGGACGTTCGCCGGATGCCCCGTTGGTGCAGGGTAACGACGGGAATTTTTATGGGGTCACATCATACGGTGGCGGCGCCAATCCCAGCGGCACGATTTTTCGCATCCCCCCCGGCGGCGTCCCAACGATCCTGCATGCCTTGGCCGGGGGCAACGAGGGGTTGACGCCTTACGGAAGCCTCCTGCAATTGTCGGATGGAAATTTCTATGGCACCACCACGTATGGCGGACCTTACAACGACGGCACATTGTTCAGCATGACTCCGGGTGGCGCTGTGACAAACCTGGCATGGTTCAACAGTTACAATGGCGCGAATCCAGAAACGGCCCTGGTCCTGGGAACGGACGGAGCGCTGTATGGCACAACGCTAAACGGCGGCGTTTACGACAGTGGAACGATCTTTCGGATCACGGTCCCGCTTCCGCCCGCGCGCGTCACAACGAGCCTTGGGCTGGCCACCACCGCCAGCCCTTCCACGTATGGAAACCCCGTCACGT